>NZ_LWMU01000081.1 GCF_001639275.1 Methanobrevibacter oralis | reverse complement strand
ATATTATACAACCGAAAATCAGTTAATTAACTTATTTAAAGATAAATTTTATGAAATTATTGGCTTCAAATCATTTTATGAAAATTGGCTAAACCTATATGGTAAAAATTTTTAGAGAAAAACTATAATTTTAAAAAAACAATATTTTGATAGTATTTTTCAACTGATTTAATCAAAATCAAAGATAATTAAATTAAAATAAATAAATTTCTTATTAAATACATTAATCTATATTTAATTATAAGTAAAAGCTATTGTAAAAATAATATTTATAAATTAATATAGATAGATGAAATAATAAATTTTAATCAAAAAGGAAAAAAGAAATAGAAATTTAATAAAAATCCCTATTTTTTAATTGTAATTTTATTCGTAATTTTACAACCACCATAACTAGAAATAGCAGAATATTTACCAATTTTCTTAAGTTTTAATTTTAAAGTAGCTACACCTTTTTTATTAGTTTTAACCTTATAGTTCTTACCATTAACTTTAATAGATATTTTCTTACCAGATAACACCTTACCATCCTTATTAACTAATTTAACAGTGAATTTAGTGTCTTTAGATTTTTTACCTACAATATTTTTAGCTGTTAATGTAGGTTTAAATGTTAATTTATGAGATACAGATTGACCTTTACAAGTTGTAGTGACTGTGTATTTACCTACTTTTAACTTAAAAGACTTGGCTGCATATCCGTCTTTATCAGTTTTAACTGTGTAAGATTTACTACCTACTTTAAAAATTACATTAACTCCAGACCCTACATATTTACCATTAGATGCCATAATACGTACTTTATGCTGTATTGAATTTCCAAAGTATTTAACAATGTTTTTACTTCCAGTAATTATAGACAACACCTTAAAATTAGCAGATTTATAAGCAGATTTATAATAAATATTACCATCATATGAAACTTTTACACTATATGATTTAGCCTTAGTAATAGAGCCTGGAAGATAAATTTGCCCATTAGAATCTGGTTTAAGAGCGTACTTTTTACCAGATATTGTAACTACTACTTTTATACCTGCATTAGTTAGTTTATCTTTTAAAGGAAGACCATTATTATCAACAACTTGTAAAAGAACTCCACCAGGTGAAACTTGAGAATTAATCTTTATTGTAACTGGAGCTTTATCTAAATATGTAACAGGTATATTAGCACTATAACTCTCATATAAATCATTACTTTTATCACTTACAGCAACAAAATAAGGATTATTAAATTCGATTTTAGCTATTGATTTAGCAACACCATATTTATCAGTAGTCGAACTGGTAATATATGAGTTCGAACCACTAGGTCTATTAAATGAAATTTTAATTCCTGAAACCGGATTTCCTAAAATATTAGTGACTTTTACAGTAAATATTGCATCAAGCCCTTGTTTAACAGAAATCGGAGTTACAACGATATTAAGTTTACCTCTTTCAATATATAACATTGAATCAAATATTGTAGTTTTATAGTCTTTTAATTTAAATGTAGCAGTTATTGAATATTGTGTTGGTGAATACCCTTCATCCAATCTGATTTTTATTGAAGTAGAATTACCAATAACGTTAGAAGTACCTATTTCATCGCCATTTGTATCTTTAAAAATAACTGTACCACCAGTTACTGTTTCATTAAGAATTAATTTAAAAACACCCTCTTCTAAATAAAGCATATTAACATTTGGAAAAGTTCCACTTATAAATTTATAATAATTTTCCAAAACAATATTTCCATCACTATTATTTACAGCACCGTCTGCTTTACCTTTTTGAGATACTAAATAATTATCAAAAACAGTATTATTAAAAGCAAAACCATCTAAATCAACAGCAAAACCTTTATTAGAAATAACATTGTTTGAATTAATTAAATTATTATTGGAATTACCCTCAACAGCAATTCCAGCATTATAAAACTTAGTATTATTGAATGGAATATTAACTTCTTCACCACTTCCATTAGCTATTATAGTGTTATTATTAATAATATTATAATTAGAATTTGAAAGTCCTAATCCCAATACAACTTTTGATTTTGCATCAATAATATTGGTTTTTATTTGATTTTTATTAGAACTATATATGCTCATTCCATAAACGATTTGAGAATTTAATGTGAGGTTGTTTGCAATAACGTAAGATTGTTGGGAAATTTCTAATGTAATACCATATACAAAATCATTACTTCTTAAATTTATTATATTTCCTTTAACAGTTGTGTTTTTAGCATCATTACCTGCAATAAATCCTGTTGCAAAAAAAGTTCCTTCAAGAGTTATATTGTTGTTAATAAACTTATTGTATGAAGCACCATGCTCTTGTGAACCTACCATACCAGTTTCTGTACCTAAAACACCCATACCATAAATATAATTATCAAACCCTTTAACAAATACATTATTCTCATTAAAAGTATTATAATGAGAATCAAAGTACAAATCAATACCTACAATGGAATTTGTTGAATTATTCTCACCAGTAGTACTGTATGTTTGATTTAATTTGGAAGTCACATTAACAATATTACCTGTAACATTATTGTAAGAAGAACGAATCATTAAAATTCCATATGTTCTGTAAATTTCATTGACTATGTGATTTCCAGTAGTTGAAGAATTACCATCGAGACAAGAACCATCTAAACATTTTGAAGGTTCAAATGAATAAACCTCCCCACTACCATTTGTAAAAATTGTATTATTAACAAAATTACATTTCTCGGCACCATATGCAAGTAATGTAAATGTTAAATAATTACCACTAGAATATAATGTATTATTTATAACATCAACATAAGATGACTCAAGAATATAAATTGCATATGCTGCATTTTTATCATCAACAGAAATTGTACAATTAATTATTTTAACACCAGAATCTTTATTAACAAGAATTCCCCAAGCATTTATTCTACTAGCATCTTTATTTATGATTTTTATTTTTTCAACCCATACATTTTCACAAGATATAACAAATGTAGTATTATAAAAAATAGGATTATTTCCAGTTATTTTTACACCAAAATTAATATACATAATATGATTATGAAATACTCCTGAAAAGTTCAAAATATCCCCATCAGTTATATTAGCAATTATACGGCCATTTGAATCAAAATAACTGTGATATGTATCATTTGTAATATTGTATGTTGTTCCATTGAAATTATAAGATGGAGCTAATGGATCATATACTCCTTCTGGTGTTAAAATTTTTTTATTACCAACATTATTCATAGTTTGAATAAATATACCTTTTTTATTGACTTGTGATGCATCAATAGCAATATCATTAGTGGTAATGATTGTATTATTGATAATTGTAACATTTGTAGGCATTCTTGATTGACTAGATCTAAAAAGAGCAATACCAATAGCTGAAGCACTATTAATAATATTTTTAGTTACATTTAATCCATATAATGCTCCAATTTGAAATATTCCATATCCACGAGTAGTGTTAATTTTATTGTTTAAAACTTTAATATTGTTACCATCAGCATAAACTCCTATACCGTTAAGTTTTATGTGAATACGGTTATTTTCAATTATTCCATTGTCACTAGTAAATATTCCTGCACCATTAGCTAAAAGGTTAGCATTTAAAATAGTGTTATTTTTAATTATTGCATTAATTCCACCAACAATACCATATTCTCCACCAATTTCTACACCAGGATGGTTAAAATCAGCACCAGTTAAATTAACAATAAAATTATTAATTATTTTATTATTAACCCCTGCAGACGAAATACCTCTATAACCTCCAATGATTTTATTAGAATCTGCAATATTATTATCACCCATAAGTTGGATACCATAACTCCAAGAAGTAGGAAGCACATCATATATTACAGTATTGTTAAAAATAGTATTATAATTAGATTTACCACCTGAAACTACTTCTGTTTTATAATCAGAGAGATAAATTCCATTTGCATCAGCAGAATGTATCATATTATTAGCTATGTAATTATAATGTGAACCTGAAATAAGCATTGGAGAAGTTGATCTTGTTCCATGCCCATATGTAATTCCATGAGTAGTCAGCTTATTATTTGTAACATTATTATGATTTGCCCCATTTCCTAAAACTATTGGAAAAGAGGATTTGCCCTTGTTTTTTATAACACAGTTACTAATAACACAATAACTTGCACCATTTAAAAATATTCCATATTCAAAATCATCATTATTTGTTATTTTTAAATTACTTACAGTACTATTAGAAGCTCCACTTAAAAGAATGACTTTAACCCCATTTAATGAATTAGCAGAGCCCCCTTCAATATTAAGCTTTTTATTAAAAATAAAATTCTTTTTTGAGAAATCACCATTTAATATTATGGTATCTCCCTCTTTAACAGATGTAGAATTAAGATTACCATTACCATCAAAGTAATTATTATAATTACCACTATTAACTGTATGTGAAGATTTAGATAAAATATTAATATCTTCTTGGCAATCAGACATTTCTAAAACATCCGAACCAACATCATTATTACTACTCGTAATATTAACATCGTCTACAGCACTAACTGTCCCAATAGCTAATAAGAGTAGAAATAAAAATATAAAAATACTAATCTTTTTAAACATAATTTAACCTCTTAATAATAACCATTAAACATACTAATAAAAGTATTGTTAAAACGATTATTAATTATATATTTAATTATATTAAAATATAATATTTAAAAATTTGTTTTAAAAAAAATAAGAAAAAGATGATTTAATAATCATCAAAATCATCTTTTTGATTTCTAACATATCCAACTAAAAATATTGCAATTAAAATAATAATCGCAACAATTACAAATATTGACATGCTAGATTCGCCAGCACTAGCTGATTTAGAAGCTGATTTTTTTGAAATCTCATATGAATCAATATTTGACTCGCCATTACTAGATGCATCAGATGAAGAATCTTTCATCTCCCCTGATACTTTATCAGTACCTGAGTCTCCAGGCTTATTACCTGCAGCAGTATGTCCTGCAACCACTTGTTCTTCCTCAATAGTAGCATTATTTAAAATATTAGCACCTTGATTCGCATTAGACTTAATATTAGAATCTTGAGAATTTGAGTTAGATGTTCCATTCCACATTTTATCATCAGATGTTTGTTCATCTTCAATTTTATACAATGGATCTGTCAAAGTTGCTTGTGATAAAATTTGAGCAAATTTTGCTTTTTTTGAAGCAGATAGTGAACTCATTTGAATGATTTTTGCATTGAAAGCTAAGTTTTTACATGTATGGTGACAACATGCAACTCCATCTTGAATTACACTATCAACATAATCATCAACCAATCTTTGTAATTTTTTATAAGAGGGACTTTTAGAAGATATTTCCCAAATTCCTTGATTCTGCATATAAATCATCCATGCCATTGAAGATTGAATACCTGCAGCTGAATTAGGATCTTTATTATTAATATAAATATTATGAAGAGAATCCGCCATTTGATCAGCTAATTCTGTGTTAATTTTTCCACCACCCATAATTATGGATGCATACAAATTTTGATATCTAGAACCATAAGAGTTCATACCTGCCGCGCCAGAAGATACTAAAGCTTGTATATATTTAGGATTTAATACCATACTACGGATTTCAAAATCTATTTCTTCCTGATAAGTTCTTGAAATATAATTATTCTTATTCCTAATATCTACAAAAGCAGTATCAGGATCAACATTACCAGTACCCTTCTTAAGTACACGAGCTGCATTATAAAGACCTCCAAACCAATCATAGTAATCATCAGAATCGAATAATCTCCATGTACTATCAAAATTTTGAGTTATTAAATCAACATTTTTCAATAAGTGCTCATAATTTTTTCTCTCTTGTTTAATTACAATATTACCATTATCATCTAAAGTCCATGAATAAGATACTCTGTTTAAATAAATATCGGCAGCATAGTCATTTACTGAAGAAATATTCCAATGAGCAGTATTTGGAATAAGAGTACTCATACCAGTTCCCTCTAATACATTACCTGGAAGACCAAATAACCTATCAAGACTAGGATTTTCTGCAAAATGCTTAATAACATAATTATCTTTTGCAGATTCATTTGCAGATTTTGCAAGTTTAACAGAAGTTAACATCCATCTTATCCAATCTTTATTACTTGTAACCATACTTGCAAATACATCAATTCTAGGCCTATTTACAACAGCTCCATTATGAAGTTTTACAGTTAAATTCTCTAATGGAATCATTTCAACTCCAATAACCTTACCATTTTGTGACCATACTGGCTTACAACCTAAGAAATACATAAACTCTGCAACACCAATACCTTCTGTCCTTGAAATTTCTGTACCCCATAAAATTAATGAGGTTAATTCAGGCCATTTACCATGCTTTTGATAATAATTAGCTATTAATAAATCCACGATTTTTACAGCAGAGTCATAAGCAGCTGCTGAAGGCATTCTTGTAGAGTCTGATGCAAAACCATCATAACCAGTAGGGATTGAATCACCATAAGAAGGATCCGCAAATAACCCTGCTTTCAAGTATCTTCCACTTAAAGCAATCAATATTGCATTCCATTCATTGTTATTTTGAATATTTACAATAATTTCACCAAGATAAAGTGTGGAATTATATAATGCAGAGTTTTTCTCAATGTTAAACCTATTGTTTAAATCTTCAATACTAGTTCCATTTACTAAAAGCCACACATAATCATTTAAAAACTTTTTAACATTAAAAGCAACATCCCGATAATTTAAATTACCTTGAATATCATCATAAAAACTTTTACCTGCCAATTTCGGATATAATTTTGCCAGTATATAATCATAGATTTTAGTTTGTGAAGTGGAAATCGTAATTACTTCTTCAACCAATTCAAAGCCGGTTAAAATCTTACCTAATGAATGCAAACCATAAGTATTGAAATCATTTTCCATTCCATCTAAATATTCATGCAATCCATCAATCCAAATTTCAAATGTTTCATTATCTAATTTTTTTCTAAAACCTAAAATAGGAGCTAAATTTAAAATCTTTTTTTGATACATTTCAACATTAGAAGTAACATTAAGTTTTAGTTGTTCTTTATAACGGTTAATGTAATCTAATAATGTTGAATAATTACCATATAATGATGATGAAAACATTGCTGGAGTCATGTGAGTAATCATCAATGCTGCAATCCTATCTCTAGCTACCATTGCTTCACCAGGGTTAGATACAATATACGGATATATTGTTGGAATTAAGTTTAATTCAAAAGTCCAATCTCCTTCAGACACACCAACATTCCTACCAGGAAGCCACTCTAGTGTTCCATGAGTACCCATATTAACAATAGCATTTATACCTGCAACTTTATCAATCCATTGATAAAATGCAACATATTGTTGATGAGGAGGTATTGTTAAATCATGATAATTTTTAGCATCTTCCCAACCTCTACTTGGTTGAAAAGTAATGAAAACATTACCAAACCAAACTCCAGGAATAACAATATATTTTTCCCCAGTAGTTTTGTTAACATAAATCATATTTTCTCCAAGACCAGCACCCCAATAATCAACCATCTTTTTATATAAATCAGAGTTAAAATCATCGGTTAAATCATTGAATTGGTTAATTGAAATTAATTGATTATGAGAATACAAATAATCCCAATTGTTTTCAACATATTGATTAATCAAACCTTGTGCCCATCTTCCTTTATTACCAAAACTATATATTAAAGTAGTTAAATCTTGAACAGACATTAACCCCTCAGGATTACAACCTATATCATAACCATTTTGAGCTAATTTTATGATTAAATCACGAGTACTTAAAAATACATCTAAATAAGAAGCTCCAATCTCTCCTTTACCAGGAGGATAATTATACAATACAATAGCAACTTTTTTATCAGCATTATCCATATCTTTTAGATCCGCCCAAGCAGAACCTAATTTAGCCATTTTTTCGATTCCAGCACGAATAGGATGAACTTGACCATTAGAATCCACATAAGATAAAATGATTGGACCAAATACTCCTTCAAAACTTGGATAAGTAACAGCATAAGTCCACTCAATTTGTGGACCTAAATCACTATAATAACCTGATTGAGAAATTTGATTTACACCTTTAAGAACTGCCAAATCAATTTCTGATAAATCTGATTCAGCAGAACCATATACATAGTTTAAAGACCAACTATATAATGAAGTAATTGATGATATGCCAATACGTGAAGCACTAACAATTTTATTTAATATAGAAGAAGCGGATGGTTTAGTACCATATTTAAAAATATTAAATGCCGGCCTCCCTCTCGCTTCATAAGCGTTAATTAACTCATCAATAACATCCCCACCACCATAGTAAGAAACAATAGCTACAAATTTTTTATCTACATCAAAATTTGAAATATAATCACATTCAAATTGTCTATACAATTCCTTTGGATCCAATACCTCATCTAACCAAACAGGATAATTATCATGCATCCAATTAAGACTTCCATCACCACTATGCGAAAATCCAGGATTTGTTTGAATCCAATAATTAATTAAACTACAATTTGGTAAAATAGTATAATAACCTAATTTCGGATGATAAATCCCACATTCAGGCATCATTAAAGGTGCATTAGCATCAATTAATGTTGGATTTGGATATAAATTCGGTTCAATTAAAAATTTAACATAAGCCAAATAATTTTTCATATTATGAAACAATACATTAGATTCTTTAATATCATCTGCTTGGAAATAAGAACCAATATATGTATTTTCAATTGTTTCAAATGTATTATTAAATGGATTCGAACCGACAATGTGTAAACCTATTGTGCTTAAAAGACTTGTATTATATGTTCCAAATGTATAAGCAACCTTATAATTTGCATTAGCCGGACTAGAAGCTAAAAATCCTTTTAGATATTGAGAAGTGAAAATACTGTAAGCAGATTCTGAAAACATATCTATATGAATATAATTTGCACAATCTCCTAACCATTCGCATCTTTTATCAAAGTTAGTCGTACTAATGTATGCAACTCTTCTTGACATATTCATTAGCAAATCCACCTTCTCATTATGTGAAGAGTAATCTACTAATAAAAGAATATCTGGTTTAAATATATGTGAAATAGTTTTAGTACTCCCACTAGTAAGTTTTATTGTTTCTTTATGTGCATTATACGTTAAATAACTAATTTCAACAGTGTAAAATCCAGGATTAAGATTTTTAAATGAAGCTAATCCTTTGGAATTTGTTTTAAGTGTTGATATTAAGCTATTTGAAGAATCATAAATCTTAACAGTAGCACCAGGCAAAACTATTCCTTCCTCAACCCAAGATTTATTTGATTGATTATAAGAATCTCTAACTTTAACATTAATGACTCCTCCTCCTGCTGACAGCACATCACCATGTTGAACAGCTTGAAGATTTGAAAGCTCATGACATTGTGAAACATTATCTAATTCAATTGATTGACTTACAACATCACCGGTTGCATTATTATCTTCTGCAAAAATTGCATTTAGGGATAAAAGCAACATTATCGAAATAATTAATGTGAACAACAGTTTATTATCTATCTTTATATTTTCACCCCCATTTAATCAATTACCATAAACATAGTAAAAAAACATTTACTATAAATGTAAATTATTTTTGATATTATATAATATTTACCTAATATCAAGAAAAATGAGAGAAATTTAAAAAATGTTAAAAAAAAATAAAAAAATAATAACTAAATAAAAAAAGATAATTATTTTAGATAAAACATTATAATTAGATATTTTTTGATTAAATTGTATACAATAAAAATAAAGCTAATGAATATTTTTTAAAATATTCTCTTTTAAATAACAAATTATGAACAAGAGAAAATTAAACTAACAATGTCAAATTTTCTTTGATTTCGTGAAGCTCTACTGTAATAGTATTCCACATAATTTCAAATTCTATGCCATCATATTTGATGATAAGTAAAATTTTTCATAGCTTTAATCTTTTTTTCAAGAAATATGATTATTTTTTTCTCGAAACTCTAAAAATAACCCTCAATACTTATAGATAATTGAAAAGATATTTTTGATTGAAAAACAAGATAAAACCTGACCATACGCTTCTAATAAACCAATATTATTATATAATTTAACTACTACTTAAATCAACATATCATGAACTTTAATTTTAGCTATCATTGAAAACTCCGAAAAATCAGCTATTTCAATAAATTAATTTATTAAATACAATACAATCTAAAAAAAATAAACAATTAATATTTTCATGGCATGTTAAGAGTAACCCACCTTCTGTTTAACAGCATTCATCTTAGCGAACTACTTTGCCTCCAACAGTTGTCATTGGCCTCTTTGTTCTTGCATCCTATGGAATGGCCGTTTCACCTATTCTTTTAATGTCCTCAATTAATTATCATTGTCATTCATTAAAAGACGTATCGTTTCTGCTCCAGAGTCATACTTCTCAGCATACGTTTTTCAACGCCATAGTCTGTGACGATGGGCGGAGTTTCCTTAGTTTATTAAAACCAGCAGCTGTCTTTAACTTGCCATGAAAATATTAATTAAAAGTAGCAGGGCCTAGATTTGAACTAGGGATCTCGGGGTTATGAGCCCCGCGGGATCACCAGACTACCCCACCCTGCTATATGAATAAAAATAGTAAATTAAAACTACATAATATACTATACATTAAATAGTATATAAATATTTCGACCAAATAAGCGAAAATAGAAAAAAATAAGAAAATTAATTATTTTCTAATGCTTCTATTCTTTCATCCAAATCTTTTAATTTTTTTTCAGTAGCGATTTTGAATTCCTTAGAATCTTCCCTGAATTCTTTAAAAGATTTTTCTAAAGTATCAACAGAGCTAGTAGTTTTAGAAAATTTAGATTCCAAATCTTTTAAATCATTTACAGTAGCTAAAGACCAATCTTTTATTAATTCATCACTTTTTTCTTCTAAAAATGAATCTATTTTATGTGAAAATGCATCTGTATTAATAGAAGACATGTCCATATCAGTTAATTTTATTTTAAGTCTTTTACTCATTGAATCTGTTTCATCATTTTTATCAGATTTTAAGTTTTTTTCATCTTTGTTTTTACCTAAAACTTCATCCATATGTGCATCAGCAGTTGATGGAACATAGTTCCTTAATCTATCAACTGTTTTAGGATTATTTAAGAAATAATAATAAAGTAAAATTACAATAGCTATTATAATAATAATTACTGCAACAGCTTCCATTGCTTCCATATTATCACCTTATTTCATATTTTTAAGTTTTGCTTCTTTTGCCTCAATTTCTTTAAGCATTTTTTCTAACTTTCTTTGTTCTGTTTGTGCTTCAAGACGAGCCAATCTTTCATTAATTTCACTATGTAAATATCCAACTTCACTTCTTACTTGAGTTGTAGAGTCTCTAATAGCTGATAGGTTATCTTGTTGATTTTGTGGTAATGGAATAGGATTATCCATTAATCTTTTAGATTCTAAATCTTTTTCAACCATGGACATCTTTTTAAGTTCTATTTCTTTTTCAAGCATGAGAATTGAGTTTTTAGATTGTGCAACCTTTCTCCATTCAAATACAATGACAATTAGCACAATAGCAACAATAATCAAAATTATTAATAAAAACATTTGATCAGGAATTGTTGGAACATCCATATTTTTTTACCTCCACTTAACTAATGATATAAAATATATATAAACTTTATTAGTTAATATAATTAATTATTAATGAAGAAGGTACATGACCATGATTGAATCATATTTAAAATCTGGAAAAATTGTTTCAAAAATACGTAGTGATGCTTCTAAAATGATAGTTGATGGAGCACTTGCTATTGATATAGTAGAGTATGTAGAAGGCGAAATTATTAAAAGTGGTGCTGAAATTGCATTTCCATGTAATTTATCAATAAATGAAATTGCTGCACATTACACCTCCCCAATAAATGATAATACAACAATAAATGCTGGAGATATGGTTAAATTAGATTTGGGTGCTATGGTTGATGGATATATTGCTGATTCTGCAGTTACAGTTATAGCTGGTGGAAATATAGATGAAAATTTCACACAAGATGAAATAAACTTACATGAAGAAATTGTTGAAGCATCAGCAGCTGGTCTTGAAGCAGCAATTAGTACTGTTAGAGCAGGCATTGAAGTATCAAAAATTGGTAAAGCAGTTCATGAAGCAATAGCTGAATATGATTTAAATCCTATATTTAATTTAACTGGACATAGTTTAGAACAATATAATCTTCATGCTGGAATTTCAATTCCAAATTATGATAACAATGACAATTATGTTCTAGAAGAAGGCCAAGCAATAGCTATTGAACCATTTGCAACTAATGGAAAAGGAATGGTAAATGATGCTCCTGGACATTATATCTTTTCATATATGGCAAAAAAACCGTTTAGAATGAAAAGCACTCAAAAAGTTTTAAAATACATTCAACACCATCATGCTCATGTCCCATTTTCTGGTAGATGGATAAGTGAAAAATTTGGAGAAAGACGTGGTGGAATTGCATTAAAACAATTAAGTGATGCAATGTCAATTTATCCTTATGCTCCATTAAGAGAGAAAAAAGACTGTTTTGTAAGTCAAAAAGAACATACTTTTATTGTAGAAAAAGAAGGTTGTACAATCACAACTTTATAAAAAAAATAAAAAAAGAATCAAGAATTGAAAAATTCCTGACTCTTTTTAATCTAATAAATTGTTGGAATACGAACTCCCATTTTAGCTCTTCTTTCACATTCAGCTGTAGATTTTTCTTTCTTATCTTTAGCTAATTTTTCAAGTAATCCAAGTCCAGGTTTTACATCATCCATTTCTTTGGTTTCAATTAAATCTGCATCAATAGCTGCTTTGAATATATCTTCACCAGCATCTGTTCTAGTCAAAACAGTAGACCATCCATCAGGTGATCCAACAGATCCTGTTGAAATATCAGAATATTCACAAACATAATCTTGACATACATTACATCCTGCTTGTTCATATCCATGTGTTTCTTTAAGTGCTAAACCTTTTTCTTCTCCATTTTCATTAAGCCAGAATTTACCTTTTCCAATGTCCATTTTGTCTGCATTAGCTAAAGTAGTATTTAATTTAGCTTCTGCAAAAGTATCTAATGATGCCATTGGGAAGTTTTCCATACAGTAAATACCAATTATTAATTTAATTTTGTCTGTAACAAACCTAGTTGAAAATGGATAAGCTTGTGCTTTTCTAATACCCTGTACTTGGCATGGAGTTGCAACAATAGCTACACTTTCAAGCCCATATTGACGTACAGCTTCTTTTAAAGCAAATATATTAGGAGACATTGAATATTTTGTTCCAGCTGCATCAATAACTTCATCAGAGGAAGTTACAACTTGAGGAACAGGAGTCCAGTCATCACCAGGATCTCCAGCAACAACAGCTCCTTCAATAATTCCTTCATCAAGTGCATAACATAATAATGATGAAACAATTCCACCATCCTGTGATACATCTTGAATTCTTTTTTCAGTAGATCTTGCAGATAATGCTTCTCTATAACTACCTAATACCATCTCAAAACCTCCTAGAGACCTGTTTCCATTTTAATTCTTTCTTCTGGCAACCATGATCTTGGACACATCACATAACAAGACCCGCATTTAATACATCTATCTATATTACAGCTTGGTCTGCCTTCTACAAAGTCAATTGCTCTTGTTTGACAAGCAAGAGCACAAGTTCCACAACCAGTACATAACCCTTGGCGAATTACATTGGTCAATACATCACAACCACAGCCATTGTTACATGTTGCCCAATCAATAGCTGGTTGTAAATAATCCATATCCCCTTCACACAATGCAACAACAGTTTTTGCAATCATTTCAGGTGATACAGGACAGCCTGGAAGTGCTAAATCAACTTTAATTAATTGATTAATTGGAAGATAAGATTCATGTTTAGGCTGAGCTTGTTGACCACCTCTAGCAAAATTTGTAAAACATCCAGTTACAGCACAAGAACCAAATGCACAAATTAACCCAGACTTTTCTCTCGCTTCTAGAAGTTCATGAACACTATGTTCATCTTGTAAACAAACAGATCCTTCAATCAAACATAAATCCATTTCTGGCATTTCCCATAAATCAACTAAAGTTTGTCCATATACAATGTCTACCATATCACTTAATACATCAGCTAAAATGTCATAATTTTCTGTTAAAGACATTACATCTCCAGTACAACCACTTAAATGTATATAACCTACACGTGGTTTGGTTGAAGCTTTTTTTTCTTCTGCTGGTACTTGTGATTCAACAGGAGCTTCAACTTTTTCTTCTGCTTTTGGTTTTACTGGTTCTTTTGAACCTCCGAAAGCTTTTTTGATTTTATCAAACATTCTTTTACCCCGATTTCTTTTAATATAATCTCAATAGCTTCAGGAATTGCCTTTTCTACGGGTTCTGTTAAACCCATATCCACATCTGGAGAAGGAATCTCTTTAGGTTTGCAACCTACTATAACAACTTCACAATTTTTAGAAAGTTCATGAAGAGGTTCCTCAACAGGCCAAGTATGAACATTTTCATATTTTGCTTTTGGCATGTCAAAAGGAGAAAATACTTTTACAGTTCCAGGTTCTGCATCAAATTCAACAACATCCACAACAATAACTTTCCTCCATTTTTCATCAGGAAGTGAAAAAATAAAATGTGTTGCACCGGTTCCAGCATCAATAAACTTAACATTATCAGGTATAGTTAAACCTTCAAAAGAATTCTCCAATCTTTCAATCATCGCTGGTGGAAAATCGTTTTCAATGTAGGATATAATAGCAGGATCGAAATCATCACTATTTTCACTTTTAAAATATTTTTCTAAAATATTAACTACAATTGGACCAAAACCATCATCTTTAAACAGTGTATTTCCACAACCAACGACAATTGTCTCCGCATTATAAGGCATATTATTCCTCCTATAAATAAACTATTAAATTTTCACCATTTCATTTTTAAGAACAGATTTATCATGATCTTTAACTACCATTACATGAGTGGCACAAGATAAACATGGATCATAAGCTCTTATAACATGTGGAGCTAATTCATGATGAAAACCTTCTGTAGCTGGACCCATTGTTGGAATATTCCAAGTTGTAGGTACAATTGCAGAATAAAATTGAGTTTTACCCTCATTAATATTAGCCATATGCACATTAGTTCCTCTAGGACCTTCAATAACACCAAATCCAAGTTTTCCAGTACCTCTAGGATCAAAGTCTGCTCTTGCTGGTGCAGAAGTATCTAATTCATCTAAAACTTCTAAAACAATTTCATAGTTTTTCAACATTTCATCAGCACGAGCTACATGTTGTGCATTTACACCTTTATCTTTAAATCCACTGAATTTATCCATTCTTGCTCTAGGACCTGTTTCAACATTTTTACCTTCCCATAATGGGATTACAGAACATGCTTTTTTACCAATTTCTGGATCATCATACCATGCTTCAGGTAAAACTTCTGAAAATCTATCCATGTCAAAGAAATCATTATCACCATAAGCAGGACTAGTAGCCATTAATGGATTATCAATAACTCCTAAATCATCAGGTAGTCCTTTTTCAATGACACAATTCTTAATCAATTCAACATGTGCTTCCAAAGTTGGCTTAAGTTCTTTCATTCTAGTAATTAACCTTTCTTTCGCAAAAGGAGTAATATTCCTAGCCATACCACCAATTCGAACATCAGATGGGTGGATACCTTCTCCAGCTATCATATCAACAACATATTGTACAGCTTTTCTCACTTCACTAACACTATTAACTGCTGTATTAAATGCATCCTCTGGAACAAAATCAGGAGCAATTAAAAAGTGATGAATTGCAGCACTATTTATATTATGAGCAGCTAGAGTCGCTCTTCTTAATAATTTACCAGCTTTAGGAACTTCAATGTCCAAAGAATTATCAATTGCTTCTACTGAAGCTAATGTATGAGGTATAGGACAAACCCCACAAATTCTTTGACATAAAACAGGAGCTGTTTCAGGACTCTTGTTAAGCACCATTTTTTCTAAACCCCTAACAGGAGTTATACTCAAATACATACCTTTTGTAACTATTCCATCATCATCGACTTCCATGACCAACTCGGCATGCCCTTCTTGTCGAGATGTTGGAGATATAACTACTCTCTCTTTCAAAAAATCACCTCAATTATTAGTAAAAACTAATAATAGGTATATATTGTAATACTAAGTTATATAATTTCCCATAAAAGTAATACTTTATTTAGGAATATTATATCAACGTTCCAATTAGAAAGACATTATATAACATGAAAAATAAAAATATTAGAGTATATTTAATTTAATAATAATATTTAAATATTAGATAAATAATAATTAAAATGTAAAATAAATTATACAAATTTTTCGTGGGGTGAAAAATTGGATAAAGCAAATATAATAATTTCCATAATTATTGTTTTATGTATTGCAGCAGCAGTTGTAGCATATGGAATAACTAATAGTGATAACCCTATATTCTCTAATTTAGCTAGTATGGGTACTAGTGATGATACTGGAGATGGAATCGGAAATAACACTACTTTAGGAAATGGTACTGGATCTGTTTCAACTAATGCAAATAGTGAAAATGGTGGTTCAACTGGATCAAGTAGTTCAGGATCTAGTGGAGGTAGTTCAAGCAGTTCAGGATCTAGTAGTTCTGGAGGTTCCAGTTCAGGGGGTTCTGGATCAGGTGGTTCAGGCTCAGGATCACATACTAGACTATCATATTCAACAGCACAAAGCATAGCTAATAATGCTGTAGGTGAACCAGGATATTATGCTGGATCTGTAAGTTATTCTAATGGATACTGGTATGCAACCATATACAATCCAAATGGAACTGCAGTAGATAATATTGCTATTAGCGATGCTACTGGAAAAGTAGATAGATATTAAGGATTAAATAACAATCCTTTTATTATTTTTTAAAATAATAGATAACTATATATAAAACTTAAAACATAGTTAATACTGTTATATGTAGGGCTCGTAGCCTAGCTGGATAGGGCGTCGGACTTCTAATCCGAAGGTCCCGGGTTCAAATCCCGGCGGGTCCGCTCAACATGACATTCTTTTTTTTAAATCAATATCTAATTACCTCAATTATTTTGGGCTTGTAGCCTAGTCTGGAAGGGCGTAAGACTCCTAATCTTAAGATCGAGGGTTCAAATCCCTCCAAGTCCGTGTTTAAATTTTAATTAAAAAAATCAAGCGTACTATTTTTAGTTACTTTTGGTTTTTCAAAAAGAATTTGACCATACTGTCCTCCACCACCAGGAATAACTTCAATAGTCCTATTTCTAAATGATTCAATAGCCACTGCAATACTTGAATCGATTTTTTTAATTTCATCAACAGGAGTATTTACTAATACATTAATTTCTGTTTTAAAACTGCTGATTAAAGACTGCCATTTTCTCTGAACGGCTTTTGTTGTAACACCTTTATCATAAACACTAGCTATCAACTCTGAAAGTGGCATTAAATGAACATAATCAGGCCTAAAATCTGGACTTTTAGCATTTTGATAATCAGCTATTTGTGAAATTCTAAAATCAACTCCTCTTTTAATAGTTCCACCACAAGAACATTTCATTTTATTTCGAATAGCTAGACTTGGATTAATTAATTTATAGCATTTGGTACATGCAGTCATGTGATATTTTCCAAGACTTGGAACAAGTCCATAGTTTGCTTTAATACTTTTGTGTTTAATTGCATTTTTTATTGAAGAATATGAGATATCCTTAAGTTCTATTTTATTAAATTCCCTACCTAAACGATGAGGCCATGGTGAGTGAGCATCAGAATTACTTAAAAAAACAAAATCTTTAAGTTCAGCTATTCTATCTGCCATAAATGTATCGGCAGACAAACCTAATTCAACAAAATCTGCTTTTTTAGAATAACAATCATAAATACTATCAAAAGATTTATACATTCCAGTCCAAGGAGTAAACGCATGAGCCGGGCCAATTAAACAATCATATTCATGCACTAAATCTAAAAGTTCTGCACCACCATAATTTGTTTTTGGCCTACCATCAGTAGTTTTATTCTTAGAATCTAATTTATCAGATATTTCTCTTGCAATATCCATATTAGGAATTATTATCAAATGATGAATCCTATTTTTTCCTTCAACCTCACTAGTTAAAACAAAATCCATATCCTCATAAGAATAAATCCCATCACCAATATACTCTGTGGTGTCTTCAATAATATCTAACCATTTAGGATGGAAGGCATCTCCAGTTCCCAATAAATCTAAACCTTTCAATTTTGATTTGGGAGCCATATTTTTAATTATCATGTCTTTTGATGATGCCATTGAAAAACAACTATGAACATGAAAATCTGTATTAATTAACATGAATAATGATTAGTTATGAAAATATATTAAGTTTATTAAAAAAAAAGTAAATAGGATAATTGAATTATCCAATATATCTTAAATCGTCAGAATTTCCAGCATTTGCCCTATTAATTAAATCCTGTTCCATTTTTTGGGCTCTAGCTATCATTTCTCTAGTTTCTTCAGCTCTTTCATCTAATTTATCAACATTAATTTCAAAATTAAGTAAAATTGACAATTTTTTTAGTAAGGCCTCAGCAGCTTCAGCATCAATGTAATAACCTAAAGTTTCCCCCATTAAACAAGATCCTTGAATACCTAAACGAGCTCCTAATCCTAAAAATACACCAGAAGCACCAACAATACCCCCATCATTAGAACGAATAACAATGTCTGCTTCTTTTAATAATTCAATAGATTCAGGAGTGGTGGCTGCTCCAAAAACCTTAACTTCTTCAACAGGTTGGCCAGTAGCAATTCCTCCTAAAGTATACATTCTATTAATATCAAAATGTTCAAGAATAAAATCTAAAATATCCTTGCATACCAAATATTGAGCATCAGGAGCTAATGCTTGAGTATTTCCAACTAGAAAAATTATATCAGCATCATCTTCACCAAGATTTTCAATATAATATAATTCATTAATCATATTTTCAATTATTCCTTCTTCTTTCACCAAAACTTGAGGTGGAAAAGTAGGAGAATAAATTTCAGCAAATTTAATTGCATTTAACTCATCAATCATATAATCCGCTGCTAATTTACCAACATGACCTATACCTGGTAAAGCTTCAATAAAAATAGGATTATCTAATTCTATTTCTTCCAAAATATTAACTTCAATAGTTTTCATAAAACTACCCCTTCATTGATTCTTTTTTTAATATACGACGATATTTTCCATATTTATCCTCAACAGAAAATTTTGGAGGATAAATAACTTTAAGTTTACCTCCACATTTAGGGCAAGCATTTTTTAAAGTATAAATTCCACATTCAGGACATTTATTCATTTTCATGTTCATAAGAATCTAGTTATCTAATTCCCTTAAAAAAGAACCATTTCCTTCTGATTCTTCTACAACAGCAATACACCTATCAGCTGCAGATTTAAGAGCCTTTTCAGCTAAAATATAATCACTTGATTTTACTGTGATTCTGTATCTAGGCGCTCCTACACATTGAACTTTAATTTCCTCTTCATCATCCCCATTATCTTCAGCAGCTTTTAATGCAGAAATAATAACATCAACACCATTAGGCACAAATGTTTCAATATCTACATAACCACTAATATGAACTTCAGGAGGAGTGATATTTTTATTAGCTACATCCTCAATAGCTTCAGCCCAATCTTTAGGAATTCCTTCTTCAATAAGAGATTTTATACCTTCATCAGCAGCAGTTTCAAAAGCTCCATAAACATCACCAAAGATATCCATGAGCTCATAACCTACTTCTTCATAAGCATCATCTAAATTCTTATCTAATGATTTGGCAGCTAATTCTAAGAACTTTTCAGCTTTTTGCTCAATTTTCCAGTGCTGGATTTTTTTAGTTCTTTGATCTTCACGAATTCTTTTTAAAGATGCATCAACATGCCCCTTTTTAGGATTTACTCTAAGAACACGACAGACAATCTTTTGATTTTCCCTTACATGATCTCTAATATTTTTTACCCAACCAGAAGATACTTCAGAAATGTGAATAAAAGCTTCTTTTCCTTGGTATTCTTCTAATTTAGCAAATGCCCCATAATTAAGAACTTTATAAACAGTACCAACAATAAGTTCTCCTTCATCAGGCCATTCTTGACTTTTTCTTACCATACACTCACCAACATTAAATAAAAATTATAAAAAAAGTAAAAAAATAAGTTAAAACTAAAAAAAATTAGTTTAAAACTTTTTCAATATGTGCTGTAATTTTAGCTTTAGCACCACGAGATTTTACAAGAGTTTTACCACAGATAATGCATTTTACATCAGATGCAGCACGATCAAAGATAATTTGTTCATTATCACAATCTAAACATTTAACTTTTAAAAAGTTTCCTCTACCTTTACTAACCATATTACCACCTATTTAGCTACAAATTCAGGTTTTCCTGTTCTGAAAGATTGTTTAATGTGAGATTTTCCACATTCTTTACATTTAAGTCTTAAGTCTAATTTTTTAACAGGTTTGTTTCCAGCAGGTAAAGGCCTTGGGTAACCTCTGTAACCAGCAGTAACACGTCTAAATTGTCTTTGTCCCCATTTTAATTCACTAGCTTTTCTTTTTTTAGCAGTGTGAACTTCATGAATTGTGTGTCTTTTACAATGTGGACAGTAAGTTCTTTTTTCTTTTGGTATTTTCATTTTTCCACCATCATTAAACACTCTTAGAGTGCTTTTAATTAATAAATCATTTTAAACCTATCAGTGAATTTATCTAAATTCTAATTTGAAAAAACGTTAGAGATTAAAACTGTATTGTAACGCATCAAGTCTACACTCAGCAGAAATCCAAATTATAAAAAAATATAATTTTTTATTATCACAAATAGATACGATTAATATATCTATTTATTACAATATTTAAAGTTATTGAAAACCATTAGATTGACAGCAATGGAAAATATCAAACTTTTACAAGACGACCTTTTCTATTTTTAACAAAAATTTTTGCATTAATTTTTGGAATAATAACTATATCTTGTGGTCTAAATGGACCATATATCTTCTCATCAACACCGACAATAGCTCCTACATCATCAAAAACTATCATTTTAACGAGTTCTGAGTCTTTAGCTATTTTTTTAGATTCTAAATCAATGAATTCATTATACCCATCATGAGCATTAGGATTTTCCTCAATAGAAACTTTACTTTTTGCTATTTGTTTTTCAATTGTTTCTCTTTTTTCCACAATCGGTTTAGCTTTAGATATTTCATCTAAACGATTTAATCTATCATCATTTTCTAATTTAGTTTTACTTTGAATTTTTGTATCTAAAGTATTTGTTTGCTTTGATATTACTTCTTTTTTAGGTTTAACTTCTGTATCTTCAGATAACTTTTCTAATGAAATATTTTCCCTATGATTTTTTAAAGTATCAATGATTGAAAAATAGAACTTTTCTTCTTCAGGAGTTAAATTTAACGGAGTTGTATCAATTAAATCAAACTGAGGTTCACCAATAAATAAACTATACGATCTGTGGATATTAACAACAGCAGCATCAGTGATTTTATGTTCTCTTCTCTCACAAATCTCAGTAGCTATAATTTGAGCTTCTTTTAATAATCCATGTGCGTTGGAAAAAGGATCAGTCATTGCTTTTTGTTTTAAACTATCCAAATAGTTATGAATATCAGGATAAAAAGTCTCTTCTACACGAGCTAACGTACCATTATTACGTTCTTTTTTCTGAATTTTACGTAAAGTTTGATAAAACTGATCCACTTAATACCATCTCTTAAAATTTAAAAAAAAAATAAAACAAATGAATTATTCATCTGATTCTAATCTTGGAGCAAGCAAGAAACTAAGATTACCATCACCAGTTACCATGTTAAGAATTAAACTTAATGGCATGTCACTGCCTAACCTAATTTCAGCTTCTTCTGAAAATTTATCTGCTTTAAGCATCTCTCTAATCTTTTCTAATGAAAATAAAGATTTTACATGTTCATTTATATTTTCACCATGAAGATATTTAATACTTGCATCCCCAAAATCACCATCTGCAGAAGCTATAAAGTAATCTTCATCAACTTCCAAAGCAATTTTATCTGAAAATATATCTATATCATTAATAGAATCTTTTAAAATTGAAAAACGAACTTTAAACGAAGTTGGATGATCAATTTGTGGCGGAGTTGGGTTATCATACTCAATATCAATAAGCCTTATTTTGAAAGTTCTAGTTGCATCCCCTTCAAAAGTAATTATGAAATTATTATCATCGACAGACATTAAAACTCTGTCTTGAGATTTAGCACGTTTAAGTACCCTCATAAATTCATCAGTATCAATATTAATTTTTTCAGGAACATCACATACATATTCATCGAATAAAGATGCTTTAAGTTCTAAATGTACGAATGTTATGTGACTACGGTCTAGAGCATCAAGTCTCATGCCCTCACTATCAGTTTGGATTTGTACTTCATCAACGATAGATGAAATAGCATCAAAACTTGTTTTTAGTATATTAGAATCGCTTAATTCTGCCTTAAACATAAATAATCCTCTAATTTATGATTAATAAATTTAAATAAAATATAATTATATTTATATTTTTATTATTTATAAACCTATTATATGAGTTTTTTTATCAAGTTTAAGATTTTTCATAAAATCCCAACTAACACATGACACGAAAATTTCATTTAATATATTGATAAATTCGTCAAATATACTGATATTAAAATGAATTCTTTTAATAATTAAATATCATGAAAGTAATTTAAAAGTATGTTTTAGAGTAAATATCATTTATTTACTTACACATACACATATATTAATTCATTTTATCTTGTTCCTTATTAAAATCGATGACAATCTTTTTAATATCCCTACTTTCCAAATAAGGAAGGTTATGAGTAAGTTCTTTTTCTAAATCTTGATTTAATTGAATTCTTTTGACTTTATACTCATCATCTTCAAATTGTATTTTATAATCTTTATTTAAATTAGAATATTTGGTAATTAAAGGTTGAATAATTCTCGGAATATCCTCATTTAATTTATCATTAACAAGTTTGGCTTTTTTGATCTCTTCAATGTAACCTACAACAACTAAAAATAATCCTAAAACAGTAATTGTTAAAGCAACAACCAAATAATCATGATTATCTATGAAAATAACTGATAATGCAATGCCAACAAAAATAAGAACTAAACCTATTTTTCTTATATCCATCTAAAACACCTAGTAATTAATATAACTACACTATTATTTAAGAATATTTAATTCTTTAAAAATAGATTTAAAAATCATAAAAGCAGATACAATAGCTAATATAGAAAATATTATTATAATAATTGAATTTGTGAAAATTAAATTACTTGAATCAATAAACGCCATTAATTCTGCAATTAAATTATTTAAAAAATGGGCTAAAATAGGAAGTAAGATATTATTACTCTTAATATAAAGAATCCCCATACACATTCCAAAAACAAAAGCAGAGACATAACTCCCATAACCATGAAACATGCAAAAAATTATTGAAGAAATAACAATTGCATAATGAACTGGAACAATTAGCTTCAATTTATTAAAAAATACTCCTCTAAACAACAATTCTTCAAAAATTGGGGAAATAAAAACCGTAGCAATAACTCCTCCAAAAAGAGCAGATTTAATAGGTAAATACTCTATAACAGCACCACTTAAATAAAGCATACCATAAGAAAAGAATATATTCACCCCAACAATGAGTAAAACATATTTAAATGCTACTTTAGAGAAAATATTTTGAATTTCATCTTTAAACCCACTACGAAAAGGCAATAGACAAATAACAAAATAGAAAATAACACAAATATTAATCAATTGATAATTAAGAGAAATATTAAAAAAATCTAATAAAAAATAAACTAAGCAAAGTAAAATAATTAAAATTAACAATCCAATTAAATTAATTTGCTCAAGTTTTTCATTAAATAAAGACATTATATCTACTAACGCATATTATAAATTAAACCACAACATCTATCATAAAATAAAGACATATACGGACTGACTATAAATGTTATAACAAAGAATAACACAAGATTACCAAATGCAGAAATTGCCAATAACCCTTCAGTTGAAAAAACATAGGTAGTTAATCCTAAAATTAAAAAGATTGCAATTAGTATAAGAGATACAACTAAAATAATCGCAAAATTAATAATTAAAATTCCAATATAGGATCCAATGAAATTTAAAACACCAATTGATTTAATAATACTAATTAATTCTTTAAAACTAAATGCTGATTTTAAAGAATCCCCATTTGAAGCCATGTGAGGAATTGCAATAAATATTCCAATACCTCCAATGAAAATTAAGATTAAACTCAATAATATAAGACCAATATGTGGATATTGGAAATTAACAGCTAAAAGAATAAATGGAATTAAATTATAACAAAAAATAACCACACAATACTTTAATCCATTAATAAAAAGTGACTTAAATCCCTCAATTTCAGGAGGAACATCCCCTCCATTAATCATTCCTTCGATAGAAGATTTAATTACGTTATAATTATATCCTGTAACAATAATTAATGGAATTATTAAAAAACCAAAGAATGATAAAACTCCCATTACCAACAAGGTGGTAATTTTTTTTGCAGAAAATTCAAAAGAATCTTTATAAATATCTAATATCATTAATCTTCCTCCTTCAAAATAAAAACATCTTCAATAGATTCTTTACCTAATATTTTTGTTATTTTAAAAGCTAATAATAAGGAAGGATTATATCTTGCATTTTCCAAAGCGTTTATTGTTTGACGTGTTACACCAGATGAATCGGCCAAAGCCTGTTGAGTTATGCCCTTTTCCTGACGTAACTGTCTAATTTTTGTTTCCAAATTATCACCAAATTCAATAATATATAATAATTTTAAATAAGTATAATAAATATTTTTGTTAAAATATAAAGTATTGAACTAATATAATAGTATTTTAATTGATTAAAATGAGATGATATGAAATGGCTATACACCCAATTGAATTTAGATACGGAACTCCTGAAATGAAAAATATTTGGGAATCCGAAAATAAACTACAAAGAATGTTAGATGTTGAATCTGCCCTTGCTCAGGCTGAAGGAAAGCTTGGAATAATCCCAAAAGAAGTTGCTGATGAAATTGCCTCAAAGGCCAATACCAAATATGTAAAATTAGAAAGAGTAAATGAAATCGAAGCTGAAACTAACCATGATATTGCTGCATTATCAAAAGGAATAACTGAAGTATGTGAAAATGGTGCAGGAGAATATGTTCATTTTGGAGCTACATCTAATGATATTGTAGATAGTTCAAATTCATTGCTTATAAAAGATTCTATTGAAGTATTAAAAGAAAAACTAAAAAGATTAACAAAAATAATGCTTAAATTAACTGAAGAAAATAAAATGAAAGTTTGTATTGGACGTACACATGGCCAACATGCACTTCCAACAACTTATGGTATGAAATTTGGTATTTGGGCAGATGAACTTCACAGACAATATGATAGACTAATACATGCTGAAGGAAATGTTTGTATTGGTATGATGGATGGAGCAGTAGGTACAACAGCAGCTTTAGGCGAACAAGGATGGGAAATTCATAAATGTGTTGCAGAAATCTTAGGTTTACCTGCAGCAACAATTACCAATCAGGTTGTTCAAAGAGACAATCATGTGGAATTTATTAGTGTGTTAGCTAATATTGCAAGTACTCTTGATAAAATTGGTCTTGAAATTAGAAGTTTGCAGAGAACCGAACTTGCAGAAGTTGGAGAATATTTTGATCCAGAAAAACAAGTTGGAAGTTCAACAATGCCACATAAAATGAATCCAATTACTGCTGAGAGGATTTGTGGTGTTGCAAGAATCATTAAATCATATGTAAATGCTGCATTAGATAATAATCCTCTTTGGCATGAAAGAGACTTAACTAACTCATCTTGTGAGAGGATAATGTTTCCAGAAAGTTGTATCTTAACCGATTACATTCTTAATTTAACTATTAAATTAATGTCTAATCTTGTATTTTATGATGAAAACATTGAAAGAAACTTAAACATGACAAATGGATTAATCATGGCTGAAAGATTAATGGCTGAGCTTACACGTGCAGGAATGGGAAAACAAACTGCTTATGGAATTGTAAGGAAAAACGCGATTAAAGCTAATAAAGAAAAATTATTACTTGGAGAGTTAATTCTAAAAGACCAAGATGTTCAAAAATACTTAACAGAAAAGGATGTTGAAAAAATAATGGACCCACACACATATATAGGATCTACTACAATTATTATAGAGGAACTATTAGAAAAATCTAAAAAATGGTTTTAGGTGATAAAATGAATATAAAAGAGTTAAAATCAATTGATATATCAAGACTTACTATTATTTCAACTGGAATTGCGGTTCTTTTTTCAGTTATAGTATCTATTATTATAATGCTTGGAATTGTAACAACCTCTGCAAATAATATCAAAGTTTTACTATATCTAATTCCCACAATAATCGTCACTACGTTTATGATTTCAATTTATTCTAATTTTTTAATTGGATATCTTTATAATGTTTTATCAAAAAGATTGAACAATATAAAAATTGAATTTAATGATAAAAATGAAATTAGTAAGATTTCTACTACTTCAACTGCAACTATAATCGCAATTATTTCAACAATATATGTTATTTTAATATATTTAGCATCAATGTTTATTCTTCCTTTGATGATAAATAGCATAATGCAAACATTACTTTATTCTGGCCAAACAATGTTGGCTTATAGCATGTACAGCGTATTATTAATAGTTAACAATCCATTAACAGTAGCTTACATGATTTTAGGAACCTTCATTATAACCTTTGTATTTACACTACTTGGAACTTATATTTACAATATTCTTGCAAGTAAAGGTAGGGGAGTGTTACTAACTTTAAGTGAAGAAAATGGAATTACCACAATTGAGTCAATTAGTGTTTTAAAATTAGCTATTGTATTTTCAATTATATATGGAATATTAAATGTTATCTTAGCAATCATAATGATAATTAGTGGTGGCGCAACTAACATAGCTATTGGAACCATCATTGGTGGATTTGTAAATGGATTTATTGATAGTGCTTTAGTAGCTATTTTCTATAATTTCTTAGCTCCAAGACTTGGAAAATTAAAAATAGAATTAATTAATCAATGATTAATTAATTTAAATTTTCTTTTTTTATTTCAGGGACATATCTTTTAAGTGCAAGAGATAATGTAACAACTGTTACTGAACTCATTGCCATTGCAAGACCTGCAAATGCTGGGTTGAATGTAATTCCAAATGTTGGATATAATATTCCTGCTGCAACCGGAATTAAAACCGAATTATAAGCAAAAGCCCAGAAAATATTTTCCTTTATTCTTCTCATAACTTTATTAGAAAATTGCACTGCAGCAACAACATTTTCTAAATCCCCTTCCATTACAACTATGTCTCCACTTTCCATGGCAATATCCGTACCATTACCCATAGCTACACCAATGTCTGCTTGTGTTAATGCAGGAGCATCATTAATCCCATCTCCAACGAATAAAACTTTTTTAGTATTGTTTGCTTGAGTTTCTTTTACAATATCTAATTTGTTTTCAGGAAGAACACCTGCTTTTACATTATCAATTCCCACTTCACGAGCTACATTAAGTGCTGTGCTTTCATTATCTCCTGTAAGCATATATGTTTTAACACCCATTTTATGTAGTTCATCGATTGTTCTTTTAGAAGTAGATTTAATTTTGTCAGATAAGCTTAAAATACCTTTAATTGAATCATCCTCAGCTAAAAATATTATTGTTTTACTAAGGTTTTCTAAATTATGATAAGTATTTAAAATATCCTGGGAAACATCAACTCCCTCCAAGGTCATTAAAGCTAGATTGCCTGCTAAAATCTTTTTACCTTCAATTTCTGTTTTTAAACCTTTACCTGTAATATTTTCAAATTCTTCGCTTTGATACAAATCAATGCCTAGTTCTTTTGCGTTATTTGTAATAGCTTTAGCAATAGGGTGGTTTGAATTTTGCTCTATACTAGCTGCAAGTTTAATTAATTCATCTTCAGAAATATCATAAGTTATAATATCATCAACTTCAGGTTTACCTTCTGTAATAGTTCCAGTTTTATCAAATGCGGCTACATCAATTTGGCCTGCATTTTCTAAGGTATCTCCATTTTTAATTAAAATTCCAAATTCTGCAGCTCTTCCAACCCCAACAGTTACTGCAGTCGGAGTAGCTAAACCTAAAGCACAAGGGCAAGCAACGACTAAAATTGAAATTAAACATGTTAAAGAGAATAATAACGATGCACCAAGTACAAAGTACCACATTAAAAAAACAACAATAGCTACTGTAAGAATTACTGGAATAAAGTAAGATACTATCGTGTTTGCAAATTTTTGAACTGGAGGTCTTGAACTTTGAGCTTTTTCAACTAATCGAATTATATTAGACAACACGGTTTCTTTTCCAATCTTCTGAGCCAAAATATGTAAAATTCCATCTTGATTTATAGTACCTGCAAATACTTCCTCACCATCTTTTTTAACTTTAGGAATTGGCTCACCATTAATCATTGACTCATCAACATATGATTCCCCTCCAATTACATCACCATCAACCGGAATCTTTTCACCAGGTTTTACAAGTAAAACATCTCCAATACTAATATCTGCAATTGACACTTCTTTTTGGGATGAAATATTTCCACTTTCATCTAATTCTATTAAAGTAGCTACTGTCGGTTGAAGACCAATTAATTCGCGTATAGAATCAGAAGTGTGTTTTTTAGCCCTAGCTTCAAGATATCTTCCTATAAGTAAAAAAGAAGGGAGCATTACTGCTGAATCATAAAACATGAAAGTATGATTTAATACAATATTAAATGTCCCAAGAATACTAGATATATATGCAACAAGAATACCCATTGAATACATTACATCCATATTTAAATTTTTATGTAAAAGTCCATTAATTCCTGCTTTAAGAGTAGGAAGAGACACATATAAAAAAGGAGCAATACTTACAATTAATGAAAGTAATCCCATTGAAGATATATGAATTCCTAATGATTTGTTTAATGCATTAACTGGCCCACTTAGTGGATCTATCATTGTAAACATTAAGATCATTAAAATAGCTGAAGCTATTAAACCAATGACAACCCTATTTAACTTATCTTTTAAATCTTGTTGGTAAATTGCCTCCTCATCTATGTCACTTTGACCTTCAATTCCTAAAAGCTCAAAGCCGAGTTTATTTAGAACCTCTTCAATTTCACTAATTTCAACCTTAGATTTATCATAACGAATAGTAGCACTTTGAGAAGTTAAATCAGCTTTAACATCAAAAATACCATCTAATCTTATTAGATAATTTTCAACGTTCATTGTACAAGATGCACAATGCATACCACCTATTCTTATCGTCATTTCATCCGAATGGAGTTCAAATCCTAAATTTTTAACTAATCTCTCCATTTCCTCATAAGTAATTTTTTTTGGATTTACAGTAATATGAAGTTTGTTTGAAGCCAAATCTGCATCAACTGCCTCAACACCTTCTACCCGCTCAAATGTTTTATTAACTGAGAGAACACATGAAGCACAATGCATTCCTTCAATTGGTAAATCCATTTCTTTTAATTTTACCATGATAATAACTATAACTTACTACATTATAAAGTTTAGGAAAACAAAACTTTATTGATACGAAACATTAATTTTTTTGTGAGGAATAGTTCTTCTAAATTTAATTTTTGGATAACCAATTATAAAAGACGAATACAAGTGTTTTTCAGGATTAATTTGAGGGAAAAATTTCATTAATCTAATATGATCAATTTCATCAGCTTTTAACAAAAATAATGAATAAAAACCACCAAGACCTAATGAGTAAGCCAATAATTCAACTCTGGTATTAGCTATAACTGCACTTGTTTTATCACTAGAAAATGTTAAAATTATTTGTTTGCCTCCCCATAAAAGAGGATTGTATTTTTTAGTGGATTTGTCTTTTAAATACTCCCCAAATTCTTTAATTCTAAAGAATTGATCTTCTTCAACTTTTATAATATCATATACAAGATCTAAAAATTCATCAGTTTTTTCATCTAAAACCACAAATTCAACATCCTGTTCATTTTGAGCTGACGGAGAATAATATGCCCCTTCAAATAATTTATCAAAAGTTAATTTATCAATTTTTTTATTTTTAAACCAGCGAATTGATCTTCTTTGTTTATATAATCGAAGCAAATCAACATATTCAACAGGAATATCTTTAAAATCATGATCAATAATTCTATATTCTTGATTTTTAAATAATTTAAGGTTAATAGCATTATTTTTGCAAATTGCCATACAATGCCCACATTCAAAACAATTGCTGCCTGTTTCTAAAGCAACACCCTCGACAATTATTATATTATCCCTAATACAAACAGATGCGCAAATTCCACATCCAATACAGTTATCATCATCTATAATAAGTTTCATTTAACCAAAACACCATCTTGAAAAACATGACATATATTATCATTATTAGCTAAAATAGAAATATCTTCAAAAGGATTTTCATTGACCAAAATTAAATCCGCTACCATAGCAGGCTTAACCAATCCTAAATCTTTTTGATTTAAAAATTCAGCTGCTCTAACAGTTCCACTAGCTATTGCTTCTACTTCTGACATTCCAATATCTACAAGATAGGTCAATTCTTCTAAATTATGACCATGTGGAATCACACCACTATCTGTCCCCATTAAAATATTAACTCCCTCTTCATAAGCCATGGTTATATTTTCTTTATGTACTTTTACAATTTCCTTTAATTTTCCTAATTTTTCACTAGCATAATTATCCCATTTTGGAAAACCGTGTTTATATAAAAATTGATGAACAAGCAATGTTGGAACAAGACTTATATTGTTTTTAAGCATTTTTTGAGAAGTTTTTCTATCAATAAATGTTCCATGTTCAATTGAAGAAACTCCTGATTCAATGCAATTATTTATTCCTTTTAAACTATGGCAATGAGCTGCTACTCCAATATTATTAACTTCGGCCTCATCAACTATAGTTTTAAGTTCTGCCTTGTTAAATTGAGAAAATTCAGGCGAATTATTAGTTGTTAAAACTCCTCCACTACACATGACTTTAATAAAATCTGCTCCAGCCCTTTTAACTTCTCTTGTCTTTTTCAAGACTTCCCAAACTCCATCACACCTCCCCTTAGGAAATCCGGGATAGATAATTTCCATATCAAAACCAGAGGGTAAAAATAAGTCAAAATGACCACCAGTCATGATTAAAGGAGTAATTGATAAAAATACTTTAGGAGCTTTAAATAACTTTCTTTTTTGAGCTAATTTAAAACTTAAATCAGCACCACCACAATCTCTAATTGTTGTGACGCCTGCATTTAATGTTTGAGTTGCATGAGGAACAGCATTATAAAAATGAATACTAATGGATTTACCATGTTTTCTTCTTTATGAAATCCACGAGCCAAAATATGAGTATGACAATCGATAAAACCAGGGAGTAAATACTTATCTTCCCCTTCAACGACTTTTACATTATTTTTAGTAGCTATTTTTGAAGAAGAAATCTCTTTAATATATTCATCATCTATTAAAACATTTTGATTTGTTTTTAACTCCTCAAAAGGATTTACAATATTTACGTTTTTAATTAGAGTTTGCATAAAATCAGCCTAATATATTAATTTTACCCCCACTACCATCTACTTCAACTAAAACATCGTTTTTTAATTCCTTTGTGCTTGAAGGAGAATCAACCATGGGAATGTCAGACATGATAGCTCCAGTAGCTATAATAGGTTCTGCATTAAGACAAATAATTGCTTTAGGTGCTGTATTATTCTTTTTCATTTGAAAAATTACATAAGACCCCACAGTTGAACCCTTACCTCCAGGAATGAATAAAACTTTATCTTTAATACATTTTCCTTTAAGTTCATGATTAGGATCAATTATTATACCAGTTTCAGGGTCAACTCCCCCTAAAAAACTAATTGGCTCAGATGAAACAATTAATTCACCTTTTTCTTTTCCTTTTGCAATATTTCTACAATCAATCATAAAATCACTTATTATTTTTATTAAAAGTACTATTTAAAATATGAATTTATAATCAAACAACGTCCTTTTTCATTACTTCACGAAGAACTGCAGTAGCATAAGATCCTTTATTAATAGAAAATTCGCATAAAACACCATTATCTTTGGGAGTTGCTGATGCATCCCAAATTTGAAATCTCATGGCCCTTCTCAATCCGTGACTTCCTAAACGAGGCATTTTTGGAACTTTAAAATCTTCTTTTGTTAAATTATAATTATTTAAAACAGATTTTTCCATTTCTCCAACTTTTCCTCCTGCAAAAGGCACTTTCGTTCCATATAATGGGCAGGTTGGATTAACTTCAAATTTACTAATTAAATCTTGACATTGACTAGTCATTTTATCATAAACGATTTTTTCTTCATTATCTATTAAAATATCCCCTTCAATATACTTATTAATACCCATAGCTACCCTTTTACTAACAGCATCATTGAATAAATAAGATTGATATGCATGTACAAACATTCTTTGAAGTGGTTTTGGAAGTGAATGTAATGCATTGATATAAGCTTGATCTGTTAGTTCACCTTTTTTAGAAGATTTAATCAATTCCTTTATCATCATTTTTTCATAACGCATTCCTTTACCCATCAAATCTAGAGAATCATTTAATCTTCCTTCATCATAGGCTTTTCTAGCTTTTTGATTTTCTTCATTTTCATCTTCTGAAGGGTTTCCAATATATCTTCTAACAGCTTCAGCTAAATCATTTTCAATTAAAGCTTTACCTACTAAATGAGTGTTTGTTCTAGGTTTGCCAAATCTTTGCCATCCAAAATAGTTAGGAACACCAGTAAGTTCCAATTCTTTTAAAACTTCATTAGCTATATTAGCACTACCTTCAATATCATCTAAATCTCTAATTAAAATTTTGAATTTATTTCCTTTAAGCTGACCCATCCGAAGCTTTTTTCTACCTCTAACAACTTTTAAAAAATCAGTTTTATAAATATTTAGGTTTTGAACCTCTTTTAATTGCTCTTCCGATTCCATATTAACTATGCAAATCCATTGACGAGTAAAGGCTTTTTTATCTTTCATTCCAGCAAAGCCCATTCTTTTTCTTGAAATGTGTAAATCACGAGCAATATCTAAAACAACGTCTAATGTGGTTCTTCCTAATTTTTCAATCCAAATCCAAACATTAGGCCCTTCTCCATTTGGAAGAACATCAGGAATTTCTTCAACATGAAAATCTTCATATTTATTTCTAATTGTTCCACCAATGCCTTCTTGACTGGTTACATAAGTATTAGCGTTTAACATAATAATCACGGAAAAATAAATGCCCCGACCGGGATTTGAACCCGGGGAATGGGATCCGCAGTCCCATGTGTTATCCAAACTACACCATCGGGGCAAAACAAAATAAGATAACAAATAGATTTAAGTTGTTTATAGTATTTAATAATTACCATAAAGACAAAGTATAAGAATACTCACCATAACTACGACTAGCTACTGAAATATTGCTGGCTAATGCGTAATCACCCTTACTAGCTAAAATTTGATTGTCTAGAGCATTTGTTTCACTAAATCTGTAATTTTTAAAATTCATACTATCAAATTTTTCTTTACAAATGCCTGAAACTTCACGAATCGAAGCTTTAGAATTTTTACCATCTTTAAGTATTGTTGAAATGTTTTCTATAAATGTCCTATCTGTAAAATTGATTTTTCCACTTAATGTTTCCATGATGTCTTGACTTGTTTTAAAATCTTTTGCTGTATCTGAATATGATGGATCTGGCGTGGAAATTACTGTGTTAACTATAAAAATAGCGATTAAAACTAAAATTAAAGCCAAAATTGCATCGAAAATATAAAAATTTCCTTTTTTATCTTTCATGAATAAAAAATTTGTTGTTATTTCTAATAAAAAATTGGAAAGTGTGAATTTTCACAGATATGTTTAATTTTGAAAGTATGTGAATAATTAAAAATTAGACCTAATTATTTGGGATAGTAAATATTAAAAATAAGATTTAAATAATTGTTAATTCAAATAAAATAGCTATTGTAAAATCTGATTATTTAAACTATGATGAAAATGAAATAAAATAGAGATATGTTAATCCCTATTTTTTAACTGTAATTTTTTTACTTATATTGTCTTTTAGGCAAGTTACTTTGTATGTGTATTTTTTGCCAACATTTAATTTTTTAAGCATGTTTTTCTTAATATTAAATGTTGCTATGCCTTTTTTGTTGGTTTTTGCTTTGTATGTTTTACCATTGAACTTTAAAGTTATTTTAGCTTTTAAATATTTTTTGTTTATTTTTTTCAAAGATATTTTAATTTTAAGTGTTTTTGCTGATTTTTTAACTTTTAAATTTTTGGCGACTAAAATGCTTTTTACTGTTATTTTATTAAGTTTTTTAATTCCATTGTAGATGCTTGTTACTGTGTATTTTTTAGAGCTTGGTTTTAAGTTTATTTTAAACGAAGCATATCCATTTTTATCAGTTTTTGCCACTATTTTTTTACCATTTATTAAGAATGTTATGGTTTTTCCAGATAATGCTGTGTTTTCTTTTGTTAATTTAACACTATATTTAGCTTCGCTCATATAATACACTGCTAAATTACTTGTAGTTAATTTAGGTGCTATTATAGATACAACCATGTTTTTAGATAATGATTCGTATTTTTCATCTCCAGAATATTCGATTTTGATACTGTGTTTGCCTAGAGTTAAGTCAGGTATTGTGACTTTAGCACTTCCTTTTACCAGATTTTTGAAATAAATTTTACCCCCAACAGTAACAGTCAAATTACCTGTTGCATCAACAGGTAACTTAATAGCAATGTAGGGATTTTCTTTGTCTTTAAAAGTATTGATGTTTAATATATCATTTATATTGTTTATGACCTTAGAGATATCAATACTTGTTTTATTTTCACTTGAGTAATAATTATCATTACCCCAAAAATTTACACTAATAACATAATGGCCTTCTTTAGAAAAACTTATATTCAAAGTTGCAACACCATTTATAATAGTCAAATTTTGTTTTTCGTTATTTATTTCAACAGTGATTTTTCCATTAATGTCTGTTGGTAAATTAATGTTTATATCTACATCATCACCAACTTTTGCTTCTTTTGGACTTATAATATTAATAAATGGATCATATTTATCAACAGTTACAATAACATTTTCTGTTTTTTCTGCGTATTTTTTATTACCTGAATAAACTACAATAAGATTATTATTGCCTAAAACTAAACCAGAAATATCAATAGTAATAGTATTATTATTTAATTCTTTTGTGTAATTTTTATCTTTATCTATAATGGTAATATTACCAGTAGCATCTTCAGGTGCTTCAATTATAATACTTGCATTTTCACCAACTTTAATTTCACTTGGAGCGATTATATAAACTTGATAATCATCAACTTTAGACACTGAAAAATTAACTAAAATAAAAGCATTAACATGATTTTTATTAGTAAAATGAACTTCAGCTGTATAATTACCCTCATCTAGCTCATCAATAATTACATTAACCAAAGATGAGTCATTTACAACTACAGAATAGCTTTTATTATTAACAATTACATTTACAATACCTGATAAAGCAGAAGGTAAAGTTACTGTAATATTAGCATTTTCAGAAGGATTGACATTCTCACAACTTGCATCAATGACTATGTTGTTAAATTTTAAATTTATTATTTCTTCATCCAATTTAGCAGTAACCTTATTATTTGAAGAATTACCAGTATAACTCACTTTAAAAGTACCATTTTCTAAAATCGCTGTTGATGCTATTTCTCCAGTAGTTGAAGATAAAGTTACATTCATTGGTCTTAAATTTTCAATCCCATCTATTGTACTGTCGTTCCACATTAACCTGCCAACAATTTCGTATTTGTTGTTTCCTAAGTAGTTTTCATAAATGGAAAATATAGCATATCTTGAAACTATGCATGTATTGTCAACCCAAGCTCCTGATTGACTCTCCATGAATGCATGAAGAGGAAATGCATAATCTGGAAGTGTATTTTGACCAAACCAACAATCCTTTAACATGCCGATTTGTGATGTGTACATATGGCCAAAAACAACATCATGATGATCTAAAAAAACGCAGTATTTATATACGGCTTTAACATTCCACCGATGTCCCCAAAGAGGGTGTTTAAAGTTACTAAACTTACATTTTATAAATTCAAAAGGAGAATGGTAACTTAAAACAACTGTATTTTTAAAATTTAAAAAATTGCAATTATAAAATTTACCATCCATAAATTTACCTTCTATTACACGAAACCAGTTCCAAGACTCACTAGTAATACCAGTAACATTTGCATCAAATGTAATATTGGAAAATGTAAAATTAGCATATTGGGAAACAAAGCCCAATGACTGTGAATTTTTTTCACTGCCAACAGGTTTAATAATAACATTGCCTCCATTAATTGACTGCATTAATAAATTACTTGTATTAAATTTTAAGTTTGAACCAACATAATAAGTTCCATCAAAAATATTAATCTTTACATTATTTTTACCATTAACATCACTACATGCTAAATCTAGTGTTGCAAAAGGATTTTCATAAGATCCATTACCTCCATCCTCTGTAATATTCGAACCAACATAAATCTCATAGACATTTTCAGATGAATCTTGAATATCATCACCTAAAATATCAGGATTATCTGAACTTAGAACATTTTCATCAATATCATTAATTTCATATTCACTATCGTTTAAATAATCATTATTATCAGTTGCACTAGCTATCCCAACACAACAAATTAATAGGAGAATCATTGATAAAACAAAAATTTTAAATGTCTTCAAATTATCACCTTTTATCATATTAATAATTCCTTAATAACCTTATTTTTCAACTGTGATTTTTTTACTTATGCTGTCTTTTAGGTAAGATACTTTGTAGGTGTATTTTTTACCAACCTTTAACTTTTTAAGAACATTTTTCTTAATACTAAAAGTTACTACTCCATTTTTACTGGTTTTTGCATTGTATGTTTTGCCATTAAATTTTAAAGTAATTTTTTTGGCTTTTAAGTATTTTTTATTTACTTTTTTCAAAGATACTTTAATTTTAAGTGTTTTAGCTGATTTTTTAACTTTTAAATTTTTAGCAACTACAATGCTTTTTACAGTTATTTTATTATATTTCTTAATTCCATTGTAGATTGTAGAAATTGTGTATTTTTTAGAATTTGGTTTCAGATTTATTTTAAATAATGCATAACCATTTTTATCAGTTTTAACCAGTGTTTTTTTACCATTAATTATGAATGTTATTGTTTTTCCAACTAACGCAACATTTCCTTGAGTTAATCTAACTTTATACTTATCTCCACTACTGTACAACATTACAATATCTTTTGCAACTAGTTTAGGCATTGGAACATTTACTATTGTATGTTTAACAATGAAATCATATTTATTATCCCCAGAATAACTAACAATCATGTCATGTTCTCCAAAAGATAATTGTGAAACCTTTACATAAGCACTGCCATTAACAAGTATTGCAGTGTAGTTTTTACTATCAATATTTAGAGTTAAATTACCTGTAGCATCAATAGGTAAGGTAATAATAAACAATAAACTAGCATCTGATTGAATCACCTTATCAACAGTGATTGTTGGAATATCCATAACCTTAAAAGTAGCTAATTTACTAACATTATTAAATCTCATATCTCCATTATATGTAACATTTACAGAATAGTCTCCATGAACTAAATTAGAAATCCTTTTTATAAACAATCCATTTTTAACAATGCCAATATAAGTGTTTTCGCCAATTTTTATTGATATATTGCCTGTTGCTTGACTATTTAAAGTAATCATGATTACTGCATCATCGCCAACAACAATATTTTCAACATTAACTGATAAATTAGGATTAATTAATTCAGCAGTATTTAGTGCAAAAATCTTATTATCCTCAGAAGTTACATAAATCACTCCATCAGCGTTCATTATTGGATTTCCGACTATTTTAGATTTTAAATTAGACTTCCACAATATATTGCCCTTACTATCCATTCCATAGAATATTTCACCAGCTGCAAAATACAATTTTCCACCATTATCAACTAAAACTCCAGATGTTATATTTAAATCACAAATTAAAGATTCATTACCGTTAACTAAATCATATTTGTATAAATTACCTTTGGAATTAACTGAATACAATCCTTTTTCTGAATTCAAAACTAAAACGTCTCCAACACCACCAGTTATTTTAGTTTTCCATATTCTACTACCAGAAACAGTATAAGCAACAATAGAATCTTCATGTATTGCATAGATTATATTTCCATCACCAACAATTGGCCTTACTTTAGCATAATTTCCATTTTTGATAAAGATAGTTTTCAAAGTTTTAGCATTAATTACTCTAAGATTATTTTCTGATAAAACAACGATAATTTCATCATTTAGTGTTGGTGAGGCTATAGGTGCTGAATTACCTAAATCAACAATTTTAATTTGTCCACCATATTTCCAAGCTTTATATGGAACTATAACAAGATTATAATTATTTGATGAAACTTGGTATTCACTAACAATGTATAAATTTGAATTATAATCAATAATTGGTGAAAATAAACTAGATCCTTGATAAATATTAGAACTTCCATACCTTTCACCAGTTGTTTGATTTATAAAGTATAATGTATCTCCAGATTTTGGTGAAATTATAACATCACGACCAATAGCAATACCTGAAAAATTACCATAAAGATTATTTTGTGAGAAAGACCATCTTTGAGTTCCATTATTTCTAAAAGAATAAATTCCAGATTTTGTTGCTACATAAATATTGCCTTCACTATCAATTAATAAACTACCAACAATTTCGCCATTAATCGTGTGATTCCACAATAGATTGCCGTTAATTTCACTATCATAGATTGATTTTCCATCATTATTGGTATTAGAACCTTCATTTGACCATTGTGGAATAGGATATTCAGATACTGTAAATGTAGTGGAATTAGAAACTGTTAAATAATTATTACCATAATATGTTGCAACAAATGTATATTCACCAATGTCTAAATCTTCAATTTTATGTTCTATTTCTCCAGATATCGGGATATTTATTGTTTTTCCGTTAATATCAAATGTTCCCTTTACTTTTTGAGGAACTTTAATATAAATAATAGCATCTTGTCCTATTCTAATATCAATAGATGAAATATTAAATGATAAATTAGCCTTATTTATTGTAGAATTAACAATTATTGTTTTATTAAAGTAAGTATCATCACCTGTATAAAATATAACAACATTTTTAATTCCTGCATCAACATCTACAAGAGTTATTGTGGCTTTACCATTTAGAACCTTAGAAGTATTTGTTATTCCATCAACAGTAGCACTTACATTCCCTGTAGCATTATCATTTAAAGTAATTTGAATTGTAACCACTTCACCATAAGTAATATTATCAATTATTGCATTCATGGTTGAATTTAAATTATCTACTTCAAGTTTATAAGTATCTTCACTAATTAAATATTTATCATTACCATTATAAAGGGCTTTGATTATATAATCTCCTCTAGTTACATTTTTCATGATATGTATTGCTTTAGCATCTTCTAATTCAATAGTTTCAATTACACCATTGATTGAAATAGTCACATTACCTGTAGCATCACTATTAGTTGTAATAGTTAAAACTATATCTCCTCCAACTTCAAATTCACCAATTAAAATTTTAGTAGATGATTCATATTTAGATACCCCTACAGAAGTTGATTTTGTTTGAGATAAATACTTTTTATTCCCACTATAGTTAACAGTAACTGGATAATTACCTGCTGTTATATTTTCAAAAATAAATATTGTATTGGCATTTTCAATTACCCTTGTTTGAGTAATATTTCCAATAATAACAGTCAAATTACCACTAGCATCATTTGGAAGAGTTACACGAACAGTTAAATTATCACCATACATAACATTTTCACTCTTAACCGAAAGATTCGGGTCAGACTTTAAAAATTTAAAATTAACAATATATGAAATTCCATTGTAAATAGCCTTTAAAGATCCATCAGATAATTCTGTTAATGTGTAAGTAACATGAGAGTAACAGTCTGTGATGTTTTTATTAACATTTCCATTGACAGAAATAATTTCTAAATCAAATTTAGGTAAATCCACATATTTATCTCCATTAATTAAATTAAAACCAAACTGAACTAAAGCAACATGATTTTGTTCAAGGGAATTGAAATTGGAAGTAATATTTAAAATTAACCAGTTATCCATTTTTAGATTATTTGGCTTGGTTAAATTATCTAAGGTATTACCCCACCAATTATAATTAAGATTAATATTCTCTGTATTTCCATCAATAACTTTAGTATTATTGATTAAAATTGAATTTTTAATTGTTGCAAAGCCATTATTATAGATAATAACTGCATTATTATTGTTAATTATAGAGTTAGATATTTCAACAGAAGATGAATCAATAATTTTAGATAATGAATTAGCTGTAAAAACACATCCAGAAATAATTAAATTTCCTTGATTTTGCTTAATAAAGGAACTCCCTGTTAAATTTATAATATTCATATTTTTAAGAGTAAAATTACAAGAATTTATGTTGAACATAGTGTTTGAAAGACTACCTATAAATTTAGCATTTCCTTCACCTTTTATTGTCAAGTCATAATTTACTTGAAGATTCTCTTCACAAAATTCACCATCCATGATTAAAATATTTTTACAATTTTGAGCAAGCTCTATTGCTTTTTTAATGGAATGAACTGGAGACTTTCTTGATAATCCATTATTAGCATCATTTCCCATTCCTTTTGAAACAAAAATATATTCACGAGTACTAATTACAGTTAAATTATTTGATTTTTGATTAGATATAGTTGGAATAACATAAACATTAAAAATATCTAAATCACCGAAATCTAAAGTAAATTTTTTTGAATTTACTGTTTTAACGTAATTATCATTCACATAAACATCATAAAGTGTTTTATCTAAAATATCAGAATCATAATATTTTGGATTAGATAGTTTTGTATCGATTTTAAAAGAGGCTTGGCTAACATTAACATTTTCTAATTTTAAATCTAATTTTGAAAACTCAATCGAATTACCTAAATAATAATTATCCTGAATGATTCCTTCAGATTCGCCTAATCTAATAACCAAAACATCTCCACTTCTTGTATGATTAATAAATTTATTTCCAGTAATTATAACATTAGGAGATCCCCAATCTCCACCAGGATCTAATGCACAAATAGCTGTACCTATTGAAGCAGCATTTGAAATAAAAGTTGTATTTATAACCGCAATTGAACCTCTATCCATTATAGAAATAGCCCCTCCACGACCAGTTCCAGTTGTGGATAAATTATCAAGAGCCCAACAAAGATTTTCATTGTTTTTAAATAAAGAATTTTCAACATAAATATGAGGAGCTGATTCATAATAACAAGCTCCAATTGCTCCTCCACCATTATTGGTAGTACAATTATTACCTTCAAATATTGTATTGTAGATTTGTAAGTAACTATATGTATACAAAGCTCCACCATTCCAACCTGCTACATTATCTGTAAAATTAGAATCGTAAATAGTAGTATTAGCTCCTCCATGAGTATGTATTGCTCCTGCCCATACACGTGCCCTATTTTTATAAAATGTAGTATTAGAAACTGTTAAAAGTGCACAGTTATTAATACATCCAGGTTCCATTCTTGCATAATTGTTTTCAAAATAACAATTTTTCACAAACATGTGTGCAGATTTGAAATGATAACGTTCAAAAATACTGACGCATCCAAAATCGGTTGTACAATTAATAAAAGTACAGTTATCTAAAGTTGCAAAACCTTTTTTTAAATATACAATACAAGAATGACCTAAGTCCGTATTAATATTATGAAATGAACAATTAGCTATAGTATTATTAAATTTACCTCCCATTTGGAGAAATATTGCATCAGGGGAGTGATATGTTTTAATCCATTTAAACTCAACATCATTAATTATTAATCCTGCTTTAACATTATCTTGGACAATAATTGCAGTATATTTAATTGCTCTAGGATTTGATGAATTATCACCAATATATGCACCAGAACTGCCTAAAATAGTAAAATTATTCATAACCCTGATTTGACAATTAGAATCAGAAGCATCAGTAGGGTAAAAATTAGTATTTTCCTTCAACTTTACAATGTAATCTTTATCTGTCTGTGATGCATAATATTGAAGCTCATCCCAATTATTAACTATTATTTCTTCCGATTTAGAACTTTGTAATTCATTAGAATTATCAAAACTAGTAACTTCTAAATCAGATGAATCATCTGAAGTTAGATTTATATTATCGATTTCATTTGCAGATACAAAGTTAACTCCTAAAAGCAATATACCGATCAATAATATAAAAATAAAATACTTTTTCATGATTTTACCTCCAAAAATTTTTAAAAAAAGAGTGTTTGGCAAAAGTCCAATTATAAAAAAAAATGTATTTTGTCGCACCCCCCCCCCCTATTAGATAAAAAATAAAAAAAAAATAGAGAAAATTTAATCTCTATTTTTTAACTGTAATTTTTTTATTTACACTATCTTTTAGGTAAGATACCTTGTAAGTGTATTTTTTACCAACTTTTAACTTTTTAAGAACATTTTTCTTAATAATAAATGTTGCTACACCTTTTTTGTTGATTTTCGCTTTGTATGTTTTGCCATTAAATTTTAAAGTTAATTTGTCTTTTAAGTATTTTTTGTTTACATTTTTCAAAGATATTATAATTTTAAGTGTTTTTGCTGATTTTTTAACTTTTAAATTTTTAGCTGAAACAATACTTTTTACAGTAACTTTTTTAGTTACTTTGACTTTGTTGTACGTTACAGTTATAGTGTATTTTCCTGGTTTTGCATCAATTTTTAAGATTGCATATCCATTTTTATCAGTTGTAAGGGTGTAGGTTTTTTTGTTGAATTTAATTGTTACTTTTTTACCCTTAACAGCCACACCATTTAATGTTACACGAATCTTATATTTATATCCACTATTGTAGTATATTGTAACATCATTAGCTGCTAGTTTAGGTTTAGGAATGTTTATAGTAGTGTTTTTAATTATTGGAGCATATTTATCATCACCAGAATAGGTAATTACTATATTATGATTTCCAGCTGATAATGCAGGAACATTTACAGTAGCACTACCATTAACAAGTGCTTGGGTGTAATTTTTACCATCCACGGTTACAGTTAAATTACCAGTTGCATCAGCAGGCAATTTAATGCTGAAACTAGGACTAGACACATCACTTGGAGTAGTAATATTTAATACCTCATCAGTATTGTTTGTTTCAAGTTTAGATACTGTAAAACTAGTGCTGTTTTCATTAGCATCATATTTATCATTACCCACATAGTTAACGATGACTGAATAGTTTCCCCCTTTTAAAAGAGTTAAGCTTAAACAAGCAGTACCATTTACAATTGTTAAATTTTCTTTATCATCATTTACTTGGATTGTTAGGTTTCCTGTTGCATCAATTGGAAGATTAATTGTTATAATAACATCATCTCCAACTTTAGCTTCACTTGGAGCTATAATATTTATTTGATAATCTTCAATTTTGGATACTGTGAAATTAGTTGAAGCTTCACCATAAACCTGATTTACTTCATCTTTAAATGTGGCATATACAGTGTATTCTCCTTCATTTAAAATCTCATCAACAGTAATATTAACAGAAGATGAGTCTGTAACATTCACTGTATAAGTTTTATTATTAACCACTACGTTAACTATACCATTTGAATTATCAGGTAAAGTCACAGTAATATTAGCATATTGTCCAATAAGAATATCTTCAACACTCACATCAATATCTGCTGTTTCAAAATTCAATTCCAATTCTTCAAAGTCTAACTTAGCAGTGACTGTATGGTCTTTAGAATTACTTCTATAAATTACTCTGAAAGTACCATTTTTGAAAACAGCAGTATCTGGCAATTCACCAGTAGTTGAAGATAAAGTAACATTCATAGGACCTAACTGATCAATACCATCACTTGTACTATCATTCCACATCAATTTACCAACAATCTCATAAGCAGTATCATTAATATAATTCTCAGAAATAGAAAATATCGCATGCCTATTGATAATTAATGAACAGTTATGAAAATAAATTGGAATAGGATAAAAAGATAGATCATCTGTAATATTAAAAGAAGATGGAATAGTATTAGAACCTAACCAAACATCCTCCAAAGTTACATTTTTAGAGAATGTACTTATAAATCTGGAACAATTAGCTGAAAAAATACAATATTTAAATTGTCCTCCGAATGATTCTAAAATATATCCTGTTGGATTATCAATATCAATGAATTTACAATTCGAAACTATAAGACTAGATTCCAAACTTCTTAACCAATACAAAATTGGGTTTTTATTAAAGCCCCTAAAAGTACAATTATAAATCTCACCTCCCGTAGAAGTTCCAGTTAACCTATAATAACTACCAGTTAAGTCTGAAGCATCAAAAATTAAATTATTTATTTTCCAATACCATCCATCAAATGTTAACTCAACACTATTATGAGGTTTTGGTTTTAAAATTACTTCACCACTAACTGGCTCCATAATTACATTAGTATAAGACCAAAACGCTGTATTTTCTATAATATGAGTTCCTTCAAAAAACTTGATTGTTAAATTCTTTTCAACATTCTCAGTCTTTTGAACAGCTATCTTTAATGTTTTAAAAGGATTATCATAAGATCCGTTACCATCCTCTGTATTTGGTCCAACATAAACAACATGTTGAGAATTTTCTTCAGAAGAAGTATTTGATCCGTCTTTTAAAACATCACCATCAGCTGCATTTAATACAGTATCTTCATCATATGAATTATCCTCAACATTAATGTTTTCATCATCTATTGATAAATCTATTGATTGATCAACTGTATCAGAAGAGTTAATATCTTCCAAAGCATTGACTGCATTAAACGAAAGTAAAATTGTAAAAATTAAAATTAAAAGAAAAATTTTTTTAAACGTCATATTTAAAGTCCTCCTAAAAAAATAAAAAAATGAGAGTTTTAAACTCCCAATAGTTTTACATAATTAACTTCTTATAACTCCTATTTTTTGAAAATTTCCTAAATAAGAACCAGATTTATAAATATTCGCAAAGGGTATTTTTAAATCTATGAAAGAAGATGAAATAGTGTTTATAATGTCTCGGCAATAATTATTACTAACACTATTACTACTTCCACTACCAATATATACTGCAGCATCACCACAGTTAACAGTACCAGCAGAGTTAATAGTTTTTAAAGCATTATAATGCACATTAGTATTAACTGCACTCATTAAATAAACCGCATATGTTCCATTTTTAACAAGAATATTATTATTGTATATATCATAGGTATGATTTCCAAAAGTCCATTGAGCGTAACTAACTCCAAATGCATTGAATGACGGATTATAACCTGCAACATTATTAACAAGAATAGTGTTACCAGTTACATTAGCATAAGTATCCTGCAATTCCATGCCAGATACTAATGACCATGAATCAGTTCCTGCAGAACCTGTAACATCAATATTATTGCCAACAATAGTTAAACTAGTATTTCCATAGTAATTTTGGGAATAAATACCAAGATTAGGACCATTATTAACAGTGGTAATGTTGTTATTAGAAATAACTACACCTGTGTGTGGACCAGTAAGTTGAACACCATATGCTGCTCCAGTACCATTATTAACAATAAATCCTCCACCATCACTATTAAGTCTAATTTTATTAGCATCAATTACAATATTATAACATTTATACACATCTACAGCATACAAATAGTTAGCTTGGTTATGTTGAGTAACTTTATCAATTTCAACAATGTCATTATGACCAATATATGAATTATTTGAATCAACAATAATAACAGAATCTAAAGTCGGATAGCTTCCTGCCCTGCAGGATACATTTATACGCATCACATTGTTAGTAAAGTTCAAACCGTTGGATGATTGTATAGCTGCGCTCGCAACAAGATCTGTTGCAATGTTTGGAAAAGTAATGCCCGGAACGTTAAAATTAACATCCTTAAGAGGCAAATAAGCAGTTATATTATTATTTGCAACTTCTGCATTTTGACTATCCTTAACCCGAATTACATAATTATAACAGTTAGAGTTAGCATATGGAACATTATAAATAATTGTATTATTTAATAACTTTACATTACTAGAATTTAAAACATCAATCCCATGAAAATCAACACCATCAGGAGCAGTGACATTTATAAATAGATTTTTTACCTTAACATTTTCACCGTTAATATAAATTACTGCACCATTACCAGCCCAATTATCTCCAGTAAATTTAGCACCACTAATAGATAAACCCTGGGCAGTTAATTTAAAACCAGTATTTTGGAATACAGCATCATTTGAAAAATATAATCCTATATTCCTATTAATCACAAAGTTTTTAAAAGGAATATCTATAAATGAACCACTAAATCTTAAAGCACCACACTGTGAACCAACATCTAAGCTTCCATCTGGCTTAAAGAAATTACCATATGTAGTATTAGTTACAGTGTACATTGCACTTATATTATATCCATTATTTACACCAGTTCTTTCAACTTCCAAATCCTCTATTTCAACAGTTTCAAGTGTATCATCTACATTATCAACTTCAATGACATCACTTTCTTCCAATGATTGATTATTATCAGCATTTGTTGCACTAACAGTAGTGATGCAACAGATTAACATGATAATCAATACACCAAACAAGATTTTTCTTTTGTATTTCATTGCAATACCTCATTTAATACATGATTTACTAAAATAAAAGCTAATTTGAACTTAATCCTCTAAATTATATGATCTTAAGAGTCAAATTGAACTAGTTTTCATGAAAATCATGCTGATTTAAATAAAACTAACAAAATCAAATTTTTTATTAAAAAAAAATTTAATAAAATTCTGTTAAATTTTATTTAATTAGCATTATATTTTTATCATATATAAATGCATTGAATATAAAAAAATATTTTCTAAAATTCATATAAATTATTTCAGTGCTACTATCCAATGAATGAATAAATAAAGATTAAAATTTTAAAAATACACTATTATTTTCATTGTATTTTATTAATATAATCATAAAAGATAGCTTAAAAATATATTTTTTAGAATTTAATATAATTTAAATGAAAAAACATAGTCCCAAGTCAGCAATTATTTATTATTAATTCTATATTTTATAAAATATGCTAATTAAATAGGTATTTAACTAATTTATCGAATATAAATTAGCTAAAAATTATAATATAACAGTTTTTCCTATGGAAAATTTAAAAGATAATTAATTTTCATGTATATAGTTAATTACTTTTTCTTTTTTAGATATTGCATCATCGCAAGCTTTCTGGACTTTTTGTTTCATAGCTTCAAAGTCCTCGGGAGTTGTATCACCTACTAGCTTTTTTATTTTAGTATAAGCAGCTTCCCTAAATAGCGGCACTAATTTTTCACTACTACCATCTTCTTTATTTAAAATTGCTTCTCCTGAATTGTTTACTGAACCAATTTCACCAATAGCTACATCATAGCTACTAACGGCTTTTTTAACATCCCCAACAATGTCTTCAGGAACTATTAACATTAAAGAATCTGTTGAAACACCTAAATGATCTATATTTAAGGTTTCAAGCATGCTTAATACATTTGGAGCTACCATTTTGCGAATTTCTTCTTCATCGAATTCTAATCCAACCCCTGTTGTATTTGATATTTCATGAGCGTCACCACGTAGTCCTCCATTTGTTACATCCGTCATTGCATGAATGTCTTTTACAAGGTCATTCTCAAATAGCGCATGTGATGCTTGAACAAAGTTAACGTTCATTGTATCCCATATAACATCGAAAAATCCATTATAAAGTGCTGTTGTTGTTATTGTTCCTCCACCAGATCCTTCTGTTAGTAAAATTACATCGCCATTTGTTGCTCCTTTTCTTGCAGTTGGAGGATAATTTGAAACTCCTACACTTCCAACAGCTGAAACAAATCTATCTCCTAAAACCATGTCCCCCCCCACTCTTAAGGTACTTCCTGCAACTATTGGAACATTTACTAGCTCAGAAACTGCTGCAACTCCTGCCGTAAAGTCAAAAATTTTACTAACATCTCCATCATCTGCTAGGTGAACATCACTTAAAATAGCTACTGGGTCTGCCCCCATTACACAAACATCTCTTAAAGTTGCTCTAGTTACATGAAAACCTCCTAAAAATGGATATTCACTTAAACGAGAGTGTATTCCGTCTACTGCTGTTGTAATATAAACTTCATCATTTTTAGCTTTTGCTTTTATAACCCCTCCATCATCTTGCTCTGACGGATTAACTAATGATGCTGTGTTTGTAGATGATACAATATCTGCAATTCTTCTATGTACAAAAAAGTCTCCTGCTCCACGTGAACCAACACCCATTTTACCCATTTCTACACCAGAGTTTGGAACTTCAATGATTTCACGTAAAAATTCATCATCACTATATTTTAGTTTTAAAGTTGTTGAAACCTCATCAATTACGGCTTTTGCCATTTCATAAGAATTGTCCTCATTAATATCTTTATAGTCCCTTATGTGCATAGCTAAAAGATTAGCTAAATCATCATATGAATAATCATCAATTCTTTTTCTTACAAACCCTTCTATATCCATTTTATTCTAACTCCAAATTTACAAAATTTTTTAAAATTTTAAGACCTGCTATTCCACTTTTTTCTGGATGAAATTGTGTTGAAAATAAATTATTGCGACTTAGAGAAGCTACAATTTCTCCTCCATAATTGCATACTCCTGCTATTATATCATCATCTGTTGGAACAGCATGATAGGAATGAACAAAGTAAAAATACTCTTTATCAATACCTTTTAATATTGGTGAATCATTACAAACATTTACTTTATTCCATCCCATATGTGGAACTTTTAATCCTTGTGGTAAGTATTCAACACTTCCTTTAAATAAATCTAGGCCTTTAATATTAGGACTTTCGGCACTTTCACTCATTAAGACTTGTTGACCTAAACACACTCCTAAAAATGGTTTATCATCATTTACATGTTCACATATGACATCACGAAAACTTTCAAGATTTTTCATTGCACTTCCAAATGCTCCAACACCAGGTAAAACTAAATAATCACTATTTGCTATTATTTCAATGTCGTTAGTTATTTGATACTTAGAACCAATCTTTTTAAATCCGTTTGAAATACTTTTTAAATTTCCACTTTTATAATCAATAATCGTTATCATTTTAACCATCCAATAGCTGATCTAATCATTAATCCAAAGTCTGAAAATACTATTTCATCTGTTCCTAATGTTTTTGAGTGAGCATCCAATTCTGCAACAACATGTGTGTATCCAAGTTCTCGCAGTGGCTCTACTAAACGTGGCCCATCAGTAATGGCAATTGATTCTGTTTCAAATTCTTCAATAGGAAATGAATGTGGAACACCAAATACAACTATTAAATCTAAATCTTTATCTTTTAAGTATTCGCTAGCTATCTTGCCAGTAATTGGATATTCATCCAGTCCTCCAGTAATATAATCTATATCGCATGGAAGTTCTTTTTTAATATTAGTTGCATGTTGTCTGATTCTCTCAAGACCAATATTCTCATCTAAATTAGCTACAACTAAAGGTTTATTGTCTGGATTAATCTCCCTGTAATCAAAATTAATAATGTCTGCAAATAAATAAGAAGTTTCTTTTTTAACATTTAACACAAAAGCTACTTTTTTATTATCTTTTAAGGCATTCACAAGTATTTTTGCAACCTCTTCTTTTGAATCACCGAAGTTAGGTTTAATGTATTTGCCTTGAGCCATTCCACGGGTTTTTTCTATTTCGGTTGCCTTTTCAAGCATTTCGATTTGCCTGTCCGCTTCACTTCTTTCAATTACACCACATTCAGCAGCAGCATCTAAAACCATAATTGCCCCCACAGTATTGTCGCCTTCACCAGATCCTCCATGAGATTCTACAGGGATTACTGTGCAATCTAAGTCAGCGTTAGCTATGGCTTCCTTTAAATCTTCACCGATTATCATGCTTGCACAGGTCCCGACAATACCCATTAGCTTTGGTTTAAACATTTCATAAGCTTCAATTAAAGTTTTTTCTAATTTTTCACCAGCACCTAAAATAAAATCGTTTTCAGACATTCCAGTAGTCAGTACACGCACACCATCACTTTCTAAAAGCCTAGCAGTTCTAAAACAACAGCCGGTTGGTCCATGCATGACAATGACCTCTACATTCATGTCTCTTAAAGTATAAAGAGATGCTGCAATTGGACTTGGTCGTGGATGCATATTTCTTCACCTATAAGATAAACATTTAAAATTCTTTGTTAATAAAATTATACATTTACAAAGCAAAAAACTGCCAAAACATGACAAGACAATTAAAATAAATAAAATAAGAAAAAATATCAAAAATCTAAATTGTTGAGAAAGCTCTTAATCAAAAATTTCTTTTAATTCATTTAAAATTTTATCATGATTTTTATTATATTTTTTAATTTTAAAAGTATTTACAGCATCATCAAATAATTTAGAAACATCAAATGAATAATTAAGATATTCCATATCTTCAATAGCGAAAAAAACATCAATTGAATGAGGGGTTGATTCTAAAATTTCATTTTTATTTTTAGCTTTATTTGAAGCCAGTATGGCCATTTGCACTAACTTAATAAACGCATCATCATATTTACCTATGCGTTCATTATAATAGAAATGATGAAGTAAATATGTGAAATAAGTATTAAATTCTTCTTTAGTACCTAATGAATTATTTAATTTATCATCAACAAACAAGTCTTTAATTTCTTCAATGCTAAGATCTTCATTACAAGAATTATAAAAAGCTAAAAATTCATCGAAATCATAATCTATCATATTATCATTGAAAAAGTATTCTAACTCCATTAATTCATCATCTCTGTTTTCAATAGGAATAACATCATTGAAAACATTAGATTCAAGATAATCGGAAAAACCCCTGACTAATTCTTCCATAGATTCATTTAATTTATTTACTGCATGTTGTTCAAAATCAATTTCTCTTATATGTAAACCGCATACACGACAAGATCTTACAAAATCAGGAATATAATTTCCACAAAAAGGACACTCCTCAACAGATTCATCAAACTCCGTAATTTCTTTATCGATGACCTCGAAATGACTTAGTAAATATAATAATCTTTGATAATGAGATTTTTCGTTTAGCTCACCTGATTCTAATTTATTGACAATATGTTTTCTTATTTTAAAACCATCATCAATACTTAAATTAAATTTCTCTAATTGTTGGATGAAATCATCCCTTAGTTCATATTCATTTCCAATCATATTCTCGACAAGGAACTGTTCGGCAATTTCATCATTCTTTCTTTGAATAAAATTATCTATTTCATCGCCGTTATTTTCCCATATTGAGAATTTTTCATCAATATACTTTTCACTAACACGTTTAAGTTTTTTACGGCATTTATATCTCTTAAAATCGAATTTGCGAGGTTCAGTTAAAGCAAAAAAATCACCATACTTAACAAGTTCTAATACAGGATCTCTAAACATCACACTACATAAATCCATATCAAAAAGATTAGCTTTATATGGAAATAGAATATCTGGTTTTTTGTAAAAACGTTTAATTTTAGGATTTTTATAAATTTCACTATTAACATCCACAATGAATTTAAAATAACTCACAACAAAATTAGAAGCCAACTCAAATGCAAAATCATTTTTTAATAACACCTTAATAAATGCCTTTGTTGGTTTTCGTGGATAAAACTCAAAATTATCAAATGTTAACAAAAAAGATAATGTTTCAAAAAGTAGATTATTGCCCCGGTATTCTGGAATAATATAAGCATCCATAATTGAAAATTGATTATCAACTAATGGAAATTTCTTTAAGGTTATAAAACCAACAATATGATTTTCAAAGTGGATTTCATGAAAAAAATCATATTCTAAAAAATCAAGATTATAACCTTCTTTTTTTATTGCTTTTGAAATTTCGGGATAATCATTATTTAAAAAATTGTCCAATAATTTGCTATTATTATTATGAAACACAAATTCATCATTCATATTTAACCGCCATATAATTTCTTTTTTAAACAATTTTTTTATTTTTCTTTATTAAAAATATATTGCCGAAGTATTGAAAATAATTAACTGTTAAGATGAATATATTAGTCAAAGCCATGTCTTTTTATTATTTTTTAATCAATGAATATGGCACTTTCAAAAATTCGAGTTAATTTAAATAAAAATATCTAGTATAAATATTAAGTAAAAATGATGCGGATAATCCATTATGTTGATTTATTAAATAGATAAACTTTTTAAAATGGATAATATCCAATATTATCACATTTAGTTTTTAACCATCTCTCCAACATTTTATCTGCTAATATGAATTTTTCCCCATTAAATTCTATAATTCCTTTATTTGAAAGAGAATCAATGAATCTGGAAATACTTGATTTTGCATAACCTAGATTTTTATCCAGATTAAACCTGTTCGCACCATCAGATTCTAATAAATAAATAATAAACTTCTTTTCACCAGGATTTAATCTACCCCATACATAAATCCACATAAATGCAACCTGATCTATTTTTTCATATAACATTTCTTTAATCAGTTCATCATCACAAAGCTTGTTATTTGGTAAAATTGAAGATAAACTATTAATATACAATGGAATACCTCGTGTACATGAATAAAACCTTTTAAAACCTTCCTTAGTGAATTTTAAATTGTTTGATTTTTCATTAAGGTATTTTTCTGTTTCATCCATAGTAAACGGATCAATATTGATTTGTATTAATCGTCCCCCAAAAGCTCCCTCTTGGCCATTAACCATGTTTATTATATCTGAAGTTTTTGAAATAGAACCAGTGAATATATAACTTACATTAAATTGCTTTTGTGTAAAACTTCTAATTAACCAAAAAAATGCATCTGGGTTTTTTAAATTTTTAAGCAGTTGAAACTCATCAAAAACAATTACAAAACCTTTAATATCCTCAGATGAATCAACAATATTTTGAGGTAACTCCATAACAAATTTACTTAACTCCTTATAATTATCAAAAATTACGGGTATTGGAATATCTAAAAAATTAACATCATTTGAAAAATCATAGTTTTTTAATAGTAATTTTTTAAAATTAGATAAAATTTTATCTTTTAACTTTCTCATATTTTTTTCATCAAGAATCCCATATATCCTATTTAAAATAATTTTCAGAACTTCTTCTTCGGTTATTTTTCCCTTTTTTCGACCAGTGATTTCAGATAAATCTATAAAAACACTTAAATATTGACTAGGTAAATCATTTAATATTTTTCTTAAAAGAAATGTTTTGCCAACACCCCTATACCCCGTAATAAGTAACTGAGGAGGAATATCCTTTTCTAACATGCTTAATTGAGTAGTAATCATTTCAATATCTTTAACCCTATTAAAAAAATACTTATCAATATCTTTTGGCATTGAAATTGGCATTAAATCCATTTGAAACACTCCATAATTTAATTAATCATATATTTAAAATCAAAGTATAAATATGTTTCATTAAATCGAACACGTTCCACCAAATCGAACAAAAATAAAAAAATTATTAAATCGAACACGTTCCATCAAATGAAACATGATAAAAAAAAGATAAAAATTATCCTTTAGTAATAATACTAATAATATCTCTATCTTTCAGTTCATAGTCACTGGCCACCCTCATGTTAGTTCTAGCATCCACAGCATGCATAAATTTATCCCCAATATCAGAGTGAACAAGATAAGCCAAATCACGAGGATTAGCTCCTTTGGGAACTAAAATTCCATCAGGCAAAATATTTCCCTTTTGATCCGTGTATTTGTGTTCATCCTGAACCGGATAAACAACGATCCTATTTAAAAGTCCAAAAATTCCTTCATTTAAAGCTTTTTGGATTCCAGTACTTCCATAAACATCCAAAATATTTGTTTTTATATAATTTAAAGCTTTTAATTGATTAGTAGACAATTTTTTCTCTTTTAATATTTCAAATGAAGAATCTCCAGAAACATAACTAATTAAACCAGCTTCAGACGCCCTTACAAGTGCAATTTCAGATTCTGCAGATGCAGGAATAACATTTGGATATTTTTCTTTGATTTTTTTAATATTTTCAGCAGCCGTTGGTAAATCGGCTTTATTTGCTACAATCAACATTGGTTTTGCAATATCTAATATATTACGTGTTAATTCAATGAAATCTTCTTTTTCCCATTTATTATATTCCTGATTGCTCATGTGTCTTTTAGCTTCAATTATATCTTCTAATGAAATTCCAGTACCGGATAGTTGATCAAAAATTACTTTGGCAATGTCTAACTTTTCAGCTTCAATTTTGCGTACCAGCCTAATCCAGTTTCTGCTTAAAATACCATACATCCACATTACAATTTCTTCTTCTAAAAATTCTATGTCTTCTAATGGATCATGAGAACCTGCTTCAACTGGTTGACCTTCAATATCAGTTGAACCAGAAGCATCAATGACATGAATGAAAACTTTAGCCTGCATTAAGTCATCTAAAAACTTATTACCTAATCCCTTTCCTTCATGTGCTCCTGGCACTAACCCCGCAACATCAATTAACTCTATAGGAAGCAATCTTTTTCCATCAATACAAATTGAATTTCTAGGATTACAAGTAACATCTAATTCTTTACATGGGCAATCACTTATTACATGAGCAACAGCTTTATTGGCATCAATAGTTGTAAATGGATAGTTTGCCATTTCTACCGTTGATGAAGTTGCTGAATTGAAAAAAGATGATTTTCCAACATTTGGTTTTCCAGTAACTGCAATTTGAAGCATAATAATCACATGAAATATTTGCTTTTTAAAATATAAATAGTTTCAGAGTTTATAGATAATATAATATAAAGGTGAAATATTGCAAAATAATGAACAGCCCTCCGCAATGAAAATTCGTCAAAATATTCAAGAATTCATGACTTACACAATAACAGATAAGGAGTTCAATGAAGATGATGTTGAATTGATTAATGTTGACATTGAATTAGATAATCTAGATTGGGTTTTTCATAATTATAAAATTATTAACTTAACAGACATCCATATAGGACAATGGATTCAGCCTGAATATTTAGATAATCTTGTGGAATATATTAATACATTAAATAGTGACATGATTGTTTTAACTGGAGATTATGTTTCATATATTTTAGACGGATATGAAAACGATTTGGAAAAATCGCTGAAAAAATTAAAAGCTAAAGATGCCAAATTAGCCGTTTTAGGAAATCATGACCATTGGATGGGTGCTGAAAAAATAAGAAAAATTCTTAAAAACGCTGATATAATCGATTTAAGTAATGATGTTTATATTTTAGAAAAAGGAGATTCCTCAATTAATATTGCAGGGGTTGATAGTTGCACAGTGGGTAAAGATGACTTGAATAAAGTTATAGCTAAAATACCTGATGATAATCCATGTATATTACTTGTTCACGAACCAGATTTTGCTGAAAAATCATCGAAGACAAATAAATTTGATCTTCAAATTTCTGGGCATTCACATGGAGGACAATTAATAATACCCATGATTGAAACAACCCCATTTAGAGGTGCCAATTCTCAAAAATATCCTGTTGGAAAATATAAAGTTGGAAATATGATTCAATACACAAGTCGTGGGCTTGGTACTAATTCGTTTAGACTTAGAATTAATTGTAAACCTGAAATTACAATATTTACTCTTAAAACTACAAAAAAGAAAAAAATTAATGTTGAAGATGAAATAAATGATTAAAAACACCGTCATTAAATTTTTAAAAAGTGCAATAACTACCCTCTTAATCATAGTGGCAAATTGTCTTTTATTAATTGGAATGCCAACTATCTGCTCAGATTTTCATTTGGGCCCATATTATAATTCAATATTTATCATTATTGGAGTTTCAATAGCTAATATTATTTTATGGCCTATTTTTAGAAAGATTTTTATAAAATTAATCCTTTTTACATTAGGTATTTCTGCATTATTTGTTAACTCGTTAATATATTTTTTAGTCATACTAATTATTCCAGATGCTTCAATTGGAATTTGGGGATTATTAGAAATTCCATTATTGTCATCAATAGTTACTACAAGCATGTTTTCTTTAACAAACACTGATTATTTTGAAAATTATGAAAAAACTTTAAGGAATAAATACAAAGAAAATAGATCTTATAAAAGGTATCCTGGAATTATAATGCTTGAAATTGATGGATTATCCAAAAACATACTTCAAAAGGCTCTTGATAAAGGAGTGATGCCAACACTTAAAAATTGGTTAGAAAATACCCATACATTAAAAGGATGGGAAACTGACCTTTCAAGTCAAACCGGAGCTAGTCAAGCCGGAATATTACATGGGAACAATGAAAATATTGTTGCTTATAGGTGGGTTGAAAAAGAAAATGATAATAGAATCATTGTATCTGGTAAATTAAGCCATGCCCCTTTAATTGAAAAGAGAATTTCAGATGGAAATGGACTTTTAAAAGATGGAATCAGTATAACAAATATGTTTTCAGGGGATAGTAAAACTGCACCTTTAACTTCATCTAAAATTCAAAATGTACTTAGACTATATAATACCTCTTTAAATACGATTTTTGAAGATGCTTACAACTTCCCAAGAATTATTGTTTTATTTTTATGGGATATTTTAGTAGAATTAAAATCCCAAATACTCCATGTTCTTAAAAATATACAACCTAGAATTAGAAGAACAATTATATATGCTGCAATAAGAGCGGGAGCTAATGTTATTCTAAGAGAAACAACAACAGAAATTTTAGCTGCTACAATCATACATGGAAATGAAGATACTGCTTATGCAACATATATGGGTTATGATGAAGTTGCTCATCACTCTGGAGTGATGGATCCAGATGTTTGGGGTGTTTTAAAGCAAATTGATAAACAATTTTATAGACTTCAAAAAACTATTGAAGATAATGAACGAAAATATGAAATTGTAGTTCTATCTGACCACGGACAAGTTAATGGTGCTACATTTAAACAAAGATACGGACTTAGCTTAGGAAATTATGTTAGAAAATTGCTTCCAGATGATTTAACCATGTTTAAAAATGAATACAATATAGATCACTTCAGAGATGTTTTTATTCCTGAAAGTAAAAATTTAAAAAATATTAAGGAAAAAGTAGAAGATTTAAAAAATATCGATATTTTTGAAGAAATCGAAATTATCCAAAATTTAAAAGAAAAAGGAATTAAACTTATTTCAGAAAATGAACAACTTGAAAAATTAGCAGGGAGATATGGAAGCAATCTAGATTATATTAAAAAACACAATCCTACTAATCAAAGTACTAAAAAAGCAAAAGATTCTGAATTAATCGTGTTAGGTTCTGGAAACCTAGCTTTAATATATTTAACACAATGGATGGAACGTTTGAACTATGAAGAAATTATTTTATTGTTCCCTGATTTAATTCCAGGTCTTGTAAATCATCCAGGTATAGGGTTTATATTGGTTGAATCAATAACTAATGGACCAATGGTTATAGGATCACAAGGAATTTATTATTTAAATACAGATAAAATAATTGGGCAAAATCCATTAGCTAATTTTGGTAAAAATGCTCCAATGCATTTAAAAAGACATAATTCATTTAATAACATGCCAGATATTTTAGTAAATAGTTTTTATGATCCTGAATGTGATGAAGTATGTGCATTTGAAGAATTAATTGGAAGTCATGGGGGAATGGGAGGAGATCAATGTAAACCATTTATATTATATCCCTCTTATTGGAAAGATCCAGGAGAGTTAATTGGTGCAGCCTCGGTATATAATTTTTTAAAAAGAGAAATTGATGATTTAAATCCTTGATAGCCAATAATCTAAAATTTCTTCAATTTTCTCATCAAAACCAATAGTTTTATCCATATTCTCTTCTGTTGATTGAGGATAATCAAGATTTAATCTAATAAGAGTTGCATTAGGATTATTAAAAGTCATTTGTTCAAAAGGAAATCTAATAATACTCGGGGTGTTATAACCTACGCCCATCTCTAAAAATACTACTTTTGAATCATTGATTTTATCTAAAAATCTAGAGTAATTCTTATTCATTTCATGCCATTTTTTATCTTGAACAAATAAATTATCTTTCCTTAAATTAATATCCATTTCAGCTCCACACACCGGACATTTAGGAATTAACTTTGTAGGGATTTTACAATCTTTAGTTTTAAAAAGCATTTCTGAAATAATGTTCTTATTAGGATATAACTTATTATGACAAGCTTTACTACACTGGAATAATCCATAATCACCCTGGGTTGCAAATATTCTTTCATCTTCAAAATCATTTATCCAAAATTGGTGCTCCACATTAGTTGTTAATACAAAATAATCCTTATCTTTAACTAAATTTAATAATTTTTGATATACATCAGTTTTACCTACTGAATATCTATTAACATCAATGTGTCTTGCCCAATAAGCCCATTTTTCTTCTGAAGTTTTAAAAGGATAAAATCCTGATGAATACATGTCTTTCATCGCATATTTTTCAATGAAATCTTGAAAATTACTTGTAAATCTCTCACCACCATATAAAATTCCAGCAGCCGAAGAAAGTCCAGCTCCAGCTCCGATTAAAATATAATCAGATTCATCAAGGGCTTTTTTTGCATTATCCAATCTTAAAACAAAACTATCCATACTAATTACCAAACAATAATTTTTTATAAATATCGTAGTCTTTATCTGTAAATACATCGAAAATAATATGATTTAAAGAAGTTTCATTTGAATTTAAAAAATCTTTTACTGTTCTAATAGCTATTTCAGCAGCTTTCTTTTGAGGAAAGTTAAAGACTCCTGTTGAAATGCAACAAAAAGCAATTGAATTCAATTTATATTCACTAGCTAATTCTAAACAAGAATTATAGCAGCGTTCTAATTTTTTTACATCATCACTAGATACTCTCATGCCCCGTTCAATTGAAGGCCCCACTGTGTGAACAACGTATTTAGAAGGTAAATTATATGCATTAGTAATTTTAGCTTTACCTACATCTTCATCTCCTCCTTGTAACATTATCATTCTATTACATTCTTCTCTAAGTTGCAATCCAGAAGCTGAATGAATAATATTATCAATACAATTATGCATTGGAATAAAACAACCTAATAGTTTAGAATTAGCAGCATTTACAATAGCATCTGCAGATAAAGTGGTAATGTCTCCTTGCCACAACATGATTTTACCAGATGATAGGGAAATATCCTCAACCGATGTTAAGTTTTTATTGGCTGTTTCTCTAGATAAAAATTCATCTTGAATTCTTAAAAACTCCTCTGAAATATTAGATGGATGTCTCATGTTCATAAGTGATCTAAGCAGATTTCTTTTTTCACTAAAAGTTTTTGGAATATCTATTGACTCTGATCTTTCATCAAGCAAATAATTAATTAAGAACTCTAACTGTTCATCATTATTCATCTAAACCTCCTCTATAATTAATATTAAAATAGATTCATGCTATTTAAATTATTTTTGTAACTTAAAAGTTACCAATAAAAAATATATAAGTTAATTAATCAATTATCAAATATGACTAATAAATTGCCTACCTGTCCTGTTGATAGAACACTGAATTTAATAAATAAAAAATGGAGCATTCAAATTATTCGCGATATTTTCTTTGGCAAAAGACATTTTAAAGAGTTTCAAGAAGACAAACCAAATTTAAGCAATAAAGTGTTGTCAAATTGTTTAAAAGAACTTGAAAATAATGGTTTAATTGAAAAAAAAGTATCAGCTACAAAACCCACAAGTACAACATATTTTTTAACAGATTATGGAAAATCAATGAAAAAAATAATATATGAACTAGCAATGTTTACTTTAGATAATGAAAATAACTACACAAAAGAAGAAAAAAATAACTTAAAAAAGCAATTTAGAGAAATTTTAGATATTGAGGATTAAAATGACTGGTAAAATTTACATTATAGGCATTGGACCTGGATCTAGTGAATATTTAACTAAAATAGCCATAGACACTGTTAAAAAAAGTGATTATACCGTTGGAAGCACAAGAGCAATTGCACTATTTGATGATGTCAAAAACAAAGTTCCTTTTAATGTAAAAGAGTTATTAAATAAATTAGAAGAAGCAGTTGAACTTGCTATTAAAGGTTATGTTGTTTCAATTTTATCAACTGGAGATCCCGGTTTTTCAGGGGTTTTAAATACTGTTTTAAGAATCTCTTTAGATAAAAACTTTCCTAAAAAAAATATAGAAGTAATACCTGGAATCAGTTCTCTTCAATTAGCAGCAGCTAAAAACAAAATACAGTGGGATAACGCTAATGTAATGACGTTTCATGGAAGAGAAAATATTGAAGATATTTTAAAAGTCATTAACAATGGTAAAACTACAATTGCACTTCCTTCAAGAAAAGTAAAGGACATGGCACAATTTTTACTTGATAATAATGTTGATGAGTCAAGAAAAGTTGTGGTTTGTGAAAGACTTAGCTACCCTGACGAAAGAATTGTTGAAGCTACATTAAAAGATATTGCCAATAGTGAATTTACCTACATGTGCATTATGATACTATATTAAATTTATTTACTTTTAAAAATCATTTTAAAAGTCATTTACTTTTTAATTTTAAAAATAAAAGATAAATAATTGAAATATCATAGTTTAAGTGCTGATTAAAAGCATTTGGTAGATACTATGATTAAAAAAATAAAAATTATATGTTTTATTTTCTTATTTCTTTTTTTAATTTCAGCTGTGTCTGCAGTTGATAACGAAAATAAAACTCTAAAAGAAAATTTAAATGACACATCAAAACTTAAAGCAATAAACCTTGAAAATAACGCCCAAAATCTCTGTTCAATTAATGGAGAGATTGGACAAGTAAACACAAATTCCAAATTAACCAAAGAGAAAGTCAATATAAAAGCCTCAAATGTAAATATGTACTACAAAGATGGGCATAAACTTAGTGTATCAATAACTGACAAAAATTCAAAGGCAATAAGCAAAGTTAAACTTAAAATTACATTAAATGGAAAAACACAAATAAAAACTACGGATTCAAAAGGTAAAATTTTGATTGATTTAAATTTTAAAAGTGGAAAATATTCTGTTTTAATTAATTTTGAAGGAACAAATAAATATCAAAGTAAAATTCTTAAAAAAACTGTGAATATAAAAAGCACAATAAAATCCAATGATTTAAATAAGTATTATAAAAATTCAAAAAAGTATAGTGCTAAATTTTATAATCAAAAAGGAAAGCTACTTAAAAACACCAAAATAAAATTCATAATCAATGGTAAAAGTTATATTCAAACAACGGACAAATCTGGAGTTGCAAAAGTTGAAATTAACTTAAAACAAGGAAATTACCCAATTTTAATACACAATCTTAAAACAAATGAAAAAATTTCTAAAAAAATCAATATAAAGGCTTTGATTAAAGAAAATAGCGATTTAACAAAATACTACAAAAGTCCATCTGAGTTTAAAGTTAAAATAATTCAATCTAATGGAAAAGCTGTTGGAGCAGGAAAAAGTGTATTCTTTAAAATAAATAGCAAAACTTACAAAAAAACAACTGATAAAAAAGGTTATGCAAAAATTAATATTGATTTAAATCCAGGAACCTACACAATTACAACAAAATATGATGATTGTCATGTTAATAACAAAATCACCATAAAAAGCATAATTCAAACAAATGACGTTAATATGAATTATGGTGATGGAAGCGAATATAAAGTTAAAATATTAACTAGTGCAGGTAAAATCCAATCCAATGTAAAAGTAACATTAAAAGTCGATGGAAAAACATACACCAAAACCACTGATAAAAATGGAATAGCTAGTCTTAAACTCAATTTAGATGTTGGAAAATATAAAATAACATGTGAATATAAAGGTCTTAAATCTATAAACAGTATTATAGTAAATAAAGTGATAAAACACACTCCTTTTCACTATTCTATTCGAATTCCAAGTTATGTCAATGTAACATTTCCTTATGTTTTTTCTAACTCAATATACTCCTTAAAAACAGGTTTAGATGGTATTATTAAAATGCCAAAAAAACAAGCAATTCAAGTCCAAGTAGGTTCTAAAAATTACTTATTTACCACACACAAAATGGATGAAATTGATTCTATAAATATTGGATATAAAAGCTATTTAATTCCATTTGATGGAAGTGAAATAAAAAACGATTATAATATTGGAAAATTAACTGGAAATGGGTTGATTTTAACAAATGTAGATGATTATCTTCAAATTGATTATAAAAATACATGTGGTGACAATATTGAGCAATTTGGAGTTTATGCAGACAAAGGTGTAGATAAAAGTGAAAAAATAATCTTTATGCAAAATGGCAAATCCATAGCTGGAATTAGTTTTCAAACACTAATGTATGATGAATTGGGTTTAAAAATTAATCTTGCAAAATATTATGGAAAAACCATCTATGACTTCAACACTAAAAACTACAATCAAATAACAAATAACAATGCAGATAAAATAAAATTTGTGAATACTGGAGAAAGTGTAACTTTAAGCTATTTTGAAAATTATATAGCAGGTTATCTAACAAAAGAACATTTAAATACATGTTTTAAAGCTCAGGATAATTTTGTTGAAAAGCAAGAGATTATTAATTATGGTTTAAATAAATCCTATAATCCCGCTGCTGGATTTGAATTTGTACAATGCTATACAATAATTGATGAGAATGTAAGAGAGTCAAATACTAAAAACAAAATAGCCAATATACAAAATAATATTTTAAATCCAATACAAAATTTAAATTCAATTTTTTTAATTTCCCTAAATACGGCATTACTTAGTGATAATCTAGCAAATAAACTTTCAAATAAACTAAATGTGACCTATAAACGTGAAAATACAACAGTAATTATGAGTGGTGTAACACGAGATAAAGTGTATTTACATGTACTAAATCCATTAATGGGATTAAATGTTATTGGAAAAAATGCTAAAACATTTAGACTAATGAATTCCCTTTATTTACCTGAATTTGAAAAATATTGTTTATCGATTTTAACAAATAGGGTAGGAAATGATGCTAGAAGCTCCCTAGAAGAAGTTATTGAATCAATTAATAACAATAATTACAGTATTATTTATATAAATAGAAGTGTGATGATTCTTTGTGAAGATAAAAATTCTACTATAATTATTGATGAGCAAAGCGGTGTTGCAAGTGTATTGATGATTGAAGATGGTTTTGCATATAAAGGTTCAAAAATAGAATCTGGTTGTACATTCTGTGGAATATCATTAATGATTAATGATGTAGTTAAAAGCCTAAATAACGATTTGAATAATCTTAAAAAAGGATTAGATGATTTTATGAAGAATTTACACTCAACAATAGTAATGAGTTATAAATTTTTAACATGTGGAATTTGGGCAGCAAGTTCAATAATAAAATTAGAAGGATTAGCAGCTGGATTTTCATTTATTGGAGCTGTTTCAATAATACATTCCACAGGAGTTTATTATAAAGATCATTACATTGATGATGAAGATTTATACGATACATATGACAGATTAACTATAACAAGACCGGGATACTTCCAAGATAGAAAAATATTCAACATACCTAAATCTGACGGTAGCGTTGATTATATTGAAGTTCCAATAAATAATGACAATAGTCTTGATAGAGATAATGCGAAATATATAAGTAAAGGCTCTGTAAGAAAATTAACTAGACAAGAGACATATGAATATTTTGATGAAGAATATTATACCCTTCTAAATGTTCCTGAAAAATATCTAAAAAAGAGTTGGAATAAATGAAATTTACTAAAAAAAATGCCTTAAAATTATTTATAGGTATAATTTTGTTTATGATATTATTTGTTATGTGTCTTAGTATCGAAAATTGGTTAATATGTACAATTAGTTGTATTTTACTAGTTATAATATATTATTTCCTTTTAAAAAAACTAATTCCAATGGAACTATCAGCTTTTATTGAACAAGTTAAAAAACAAAACATTATAATAAAAATATTACTAATACTATTTTTCATAGCGATAATCTATGAAACTAGAGTTCCTAGTTCTCATGAATGGAGCATAGTATTGGTTTCATTGCTATGGATAGCTACATTTATTGAATTATTTAAAAATAGAGAATAGTTAAAATAAATTAATATTTTAACTTATTTTTATTTTTTAAAGTTGAATAGCTTCTTGAGAAACTTCATCATTGTTTTTATCTTCATATAAAATTTCAGCAAGAGTTAATAATTTTTCTTGGCCTTTAACTTCATCTTTAAATAAAGGAACTTGAGCTATAATTTGTTCTTTGAATTTTTGAGAGATTAATGCTAAACGTTTTTGTTGTAATTTATGTCTTGAATGGCAAAAATCACAATCAGAAATATCTGGCATTACTTGATTAACTATAATACTATCAACAGTTATATTGTATTTTTTTAAAGCTTCAATCGCTCTTTCAGATTCATAAATTGACATTTCTTCTGGAATAACAACCATTTTAAATGTGGTTCTTTCAGGATTAGATAAAACTTCTTTTGCTTGATCTATCTGTTCCTTGGTTCTTTTTAAATCTTCAGTAGTTTGTGGATCATCAGCTGCATCCATAAAGGGTATAAGATTTTTTAAAGAATTAGCAGCACTACCTAATTTCGTTTTTATCAACATCATTTTTCCAACCCATGAATCCATTACTTCTGGAAAGGACAATAATCTTAAAGTATGCCCAGTTGGAGCAGTATCAAATACAACTACATCATATTCATCTGAGGTCATTACAGATAAAAACACCTCAAATGCAGCAGCTTCATCAGCACCTGGAGCAGAAGATGCAATGTCCATTTGGTCAGATAAGAAATCCAAACCCATTAGTTTATCTGAAGTAGAGTTAGTTTTTTGAGTTTCAAGAGCTACTTGTTTTTGAGCCATTGCTTCGTCTGGATCAATTTCTATTGCAAATAGATTAGTTTTAATCTCACGAGGTTGATGTCCAATTGGAACTTCAAGTGAATCAGATAAAGAATGAGCAGGATCTGTTGAAACAATTAATGTTTTTTTACCTTGTTTGGCTAACCATAATGCTGTAGCAGATGAAATTGAAGTTTTACCAACACCTCCCTTTCCACCTACAAAAATAAATGTAGTTTTGTCTTTATTAAATTTGAAATAATCTTTAAATGCCAATATTTTACCTCCACATACTTTTAGTAACTTTATGTTATATTAAATTTTTTTAATATATAAATATTAGCTAGATACAATTATTTCCAAACTTGTAGAAATCAAATTCATCCAAATATAACATACTATTTAAATTAAAAAAATTATAATAGTTACTAATAAATGATTAGGAGTTGTGATGATATGAGCGAAATTCCCAAAATAAATACCAAACAGACAAAAAACAATATTGTTAAATTTATCCAGAATAAGGTATCCAAAGCTAATGTTGATGGACTTGTTATAGGATTAAGTGGGGGAATTGACTCCACATTAGCTGCATATTTAGCTTGTGAGGCTGTTGGTAGTGATAAAGTATTTGGAATTATAATGCCTTCATCCACAACACCAACAGAAGATAAACTTCACGGCACCGACATTGCTCAAAAATTAGGCATACAATACAAAGAAATAGCAATTGATAGTATCTTAAATGAATTTTTAATTGTTAGTCAAATAAAAGGAGATATTAAGCCTATTGGAAACTTAAAAGCTAGAATTAGAATGTCAATCATTTATTACTTTGCAAATTCTAAAAATTACCTTGTTTGTGGAACAGGCAATAAAAGTGAAAACTTAATTGGATATTTTACCAAATACGGAGATGGTGCATGTGATATTGAACCAATTGGTGATTTATACAAAACTAATGTTTATGAATTAAGTAAATATCTAAACATTCCACAAGAACTCATTGATAAACCTCCTCGTGCTGGATTATGGAATAACCAAACTGATGAAGATGAAATTGGAATGACTTACGAATTACTTGATAAAATATTATATTCATTTACAGAAAAAAATCAAATAAGTAAAAAAATAGCTAATGAATTAAGTATTGATGTAGATGAAGTTGAAATGATTATTAAAAAAGTTCAAACAAATGAACATAAAACTAAACTTCCTGAAAGTCCTAAAAAAACAATATTATAATGGTGATTGAGTGAACGAAAATATAGAAAAAAAATGGCAGAAAAAATGGGAAGAAAGCAAGCTATTTGAATCAAATCCAAATGATAAAGAAAAGTTATATTTAACTGTAGCTTTTCCATACCCTAGTGGAGCTATGCATATTGGACACGGCCGTACATATACTGTTCCAGATGTTTATGCAAGATTTAAAAGAATGAAAGGATTTAACGTATTATTCCCCATGGCATGGCATGTAACTGGAGCACCAGTTATTGGAATTGCAGATAGGATTAAAAGAAAAGATCCTTGGACTCTTAATTTATATGAAAATGTTCATGGAGTGCCTAAAGAAGAACTTCATAAGTTAGAAGACCCTGAATATATTGTAAAATACTTTAGTAGCGAATATAATGAAGTAATGCATGAAATGGGATATTCAATAGATTGGAGAAGAGAATTCAAAACAATCGATCCAACTTATAAAAAATTCATAGAATGGCAAATAACAACTTTAAAAGAAAAAGGATTGGTTATCAAAGGAAAACATCCAGTTAAATATTGTCCAAGATGTGGTAATCCTGTAGGAGACCATGATCTGCTTGAAGGTGAAGGAGTTGGAATAAATGAGCTTACTTTACTTAAATTTAAAATGGAAGATAAAATTTTCGTGACTGCTACACTTAGACCAGAAACGATTGTTGGAGCAACAAATATTTGGTTAAACCCAGATATTAAATATATTGAAGTCAATTCAAATGGTGAACATTGGATTATTACAAAAGAAGCGTATCATAACTTAAAACATCAAGTTAAAGATTTAACAATCGTTAGTGAAATTAATCCAAATGATTTAATTGGAAAATTTGTAAAAAACCCATTTACTGGAGACAAACTTCCAATCTTGCCTGCTAGTTTCGTCAGTGGATCTTATGGAAGTGGAGTTGTTTTCTCAGAACCTGCTGATGCACCTGCAGATTATATTGCTCTTCAGGATTTGAAAAATAATCATGAAATATTATCAAAATATAATTTAGAAGATATCATCAAAGATGTTAATCCAATTCCTGTATGTAGCGTTAAAGGATATGGAGAAATTCCTGCCGCAGACATTATTGAAAAACTACAAATAAAAAATCAAAATGATGAAAAATTACAAGATGCAACAAATGAACTTTATAAAATAGAACATAGTAAAGGAAGGATTATTAAATCTATTCCAAATTATGGTGGTAAAAAAGTATCAATTGCACGTGAAGAATTAAAGGAAGAGTTAATAGCTAAAAATATAGCTACAATAATGTATGACTTTGCAGAACGTCCAATTATTTGTAGATGTGGTGAAAACTGTGTTGTTAAAATAATGGACAATCAATGGTTTATGAATTATGGAAATCCTAAATGGACAGAAAAAACATTAAAAGTTCTTGATGGTGAAACAATAATTCCTCCTGAAGTTAAAAATAATTTTGAATATTATATTGATTGGTTAGATGATTGGGCGTGTTCTAGAAATGTGGGGCTTGGAACTAGACTCCCTTGGGATAAACAATGGCTAATTGAACCACTTACTGACTCTACAATTTACATGTCATATTATACAATAGCTAAATACCTAAAAGACATGAATCCTGATGATTTAAACATTGCTTTCTTTGATAAAGTTTTATTAAATAAAGAATCAGGAAAAATCAATGTAGATGATGAACTCGTTGAAAAAATCCAAAACGAATTTAATTATTGGTATCCTCTTGATTGGAGATTATCTGCTAAAGATTTAGTTGGAAACCACTTAAGTTTCTTAATGTTCCACCACAGTGCAATTTATCCTAAAGATAAATGGCCTAAAGGAACTGTAGTATTTGGAATGGGTCTTTTAGAAGGAAATAAAATGTCATCCTCAAAAGGAAATGTTATTTTATTAAAAGATGCAATTAGGGAATATAGTGCAGATGTTGTAAGACTCTTTTTAATGGCATCAGCTGAACCATGGCAAGATTTTGATTGGAGAGAAAAAGAAGTGCTTGGAACTAAAAGAAGATTAGAATGGTTTAAAGATTTTGCATCCAAAGTAGAAGAAATTAAAGGTTCACCTCTAGATTTAAACAATATCAAAAAAGTTGAACTCACACGTACTATTGATATGTGGATGTTAAGTCAACTTAATAAACACGTTAAAGATGCAACTAAAGCATTAGAAGCTTTTCAAACAAGGAAAGCCCTTCAAGAATCATTATTCTTACTTAAAAAAGATATTGACCATTATCTATACAGAATTAAGCATTTAATTAATTCACAAGATCCTGCAATAATATATGTTTTATCTGTTGTTTTAGAATCATGGATTAGATTACTCGCACCATTTACTCCACACACATCTGAAGAATTATGGGCCAAATATGGAGGCAATGCTTTTGTAAGTGAAGCTGAATGGCCTAAATATGATGAAAACAGAGTAAGCTTAGAAATTGAAAAATCTGAAGAATTAGTTCAAAATACAATCAATGACATAAAACAAATTAAAAAAATGCTTGGTAAAAATGTTGAAAAAGTTCATATTTACCTAGCTCCTGAATGGAAATGGGATTTATACAAAATAGCCAACGATGTTGGAAAACCAGATATTGGTCAAATCATGGGTAGAGCTATTGGAGCTAAAATTTACGATGATAAAAAAGAAATAGCTCAAGTAGCTAAAAAAATAGGTCGTGAAATAACTAAAACAAGATATATTGGTAAAATCAATGAAAATCAAATATTAACTGATGCTATCGATTATATTAAAGAAGAATGTGGAAATGAGGTTATTATCCACAATGATGATAGCTATGACCCTGAAAATAAGGCTAAAAATGCAATGCCTTATAAACCAGCAATTTTTATGGAATAAATAATCCCATTTTTTCTTTTTTTATAGTTTACGTGCAAATACCAAGTATCCACTATGGCCTACCATGCGAGTTTTTGGTCTTACACCTTGAGGTCTAACCTCAAGACCTCGCTCTAAAATTTCAATAATTTCAACACCATAAAAATTAAGCTTTTTAGCTATTCTATAAGAAATTTCAGCTTGATCTATATACGGAGCATAAACAGCTAAAAAACCTCCAACATTTAAAGATCTATATACCTCTTCAAAGAGTTCAAATGGCTTTGGTAAGTCTAAAAAGATTAAATCAATATTATCTTCATCAATTCCGTCTTTAATATTCTTATTTTTAACTTCAATGTTTTTAATACCAAATTTTTCAATGTTGTTTTTTGCAATTTCTGCAAAGTCTTCCCTTATCTCATAAGTAAATACTCTACCATCTTCACCAACAACATTACCAAAATTAAGTGCAATAGCTCCTGCACCAGTTCCAGCATCAACAACGCGACATCCTGCACCTAATCCAGTATGAGCAAGCACAAGTCCAATGTCTTTTTTAAGTAATATTGAACAATGCCGATCCATTAAATCTATGAAATCATTAATATTAGGTTTTACGATTTTAAATGCGTGACCTAAATGACTTTCAAGCTCATCACCAATTTCACAATTAGCTAATTGTTCTTGTGAAATTATTCCTAAATCACTTTGAAAATCTGAATCTTTTTTAAGAATATACTTTTTTCCACGTTCATCTAAAATCATTTTCAACTAGATCACCTAATTTTCTAATTCTGATAATCTTTTAACTCTTTTTAAAGTATCTGGATGAGTAGATAATATTTCCATCAATTTCTTTGAAGTTGAAACTTCAATACGAGCATTATTAAGTCTTCTTAACTCATCATCTGAAATAGACCCATCACCATTATAATCAATTTGTCTAAATTCATTAATATCGCTTTGAGCATTATTCACATCATTTATAAAGAAAGCACGTGTTGTGTTTACTTCATTAATTATTTGACTATCAACTTTAGCAGCTCCATAAGACAATTTATATAATGCAGATACTAATGCTGCAGGACGATTTCCAAACTCAACACTAGCTTCATCAGCATAATATTCTCTGATCCTTGAAATAAATAGAACAAGTAACTGTCCAATTAAATAAAATACATAACCAACAATGCCTATTATAAATCCTCCATTATTATTGTTTCTTGAGAACATGAATGATAATGCAATATAGTAACATATCATAGGAATAACACTTACCATTGCAGTAATAGCCATGTCATTATGTTTTAAATGTCCCATTTCATGACCTAAAACCGCTTTTAGCTCATCCCTATCCAACAATCCTAAAATTGGATGGGTAATTGCAATATGTCCACTTCTACTAGTTCTACCATATGCAAAAGCATTTGGAATATTAATTTCTGAAAGACCAATTTCAGGTTTTGGTATTCCAGCGGCTTGTGATAATTCTTCCACCATTTGATGAATATGTGGTGCTTCTTGTGGTGAAAGTGGTCTAACATTCATTGAACGTTTTACGATTGAAGGACCAAACCAATATTGTAAAAATACAATGATTAAACTAACAATTAAAAAAAAGTATCCTCCACTAATCCCTAAATAAGCTCCAGCTAATGATACTAAAAAATAAACAATAGTAAACATTAAAATTGTTGTAAGCCACATTCTTAATTTGAGTTTCCAAGTTCCTCTCATACAATACCACCTAATTAATTTTAGTACAATAATTTATATTACTATTCTTATACTCACTAGCTATTTATAGCTATAGTTTCATTATTAAAAAAATGAAATTTTTCATTGAATAAATTTTTTATAGATAATAATATCATGAATTTTCTAAAAGTAAAAAAATTCCAAACAACTGTATTATAATGAAACAAAATGAAAACTTATTCTATAAAAAATTCTCTAAATTAACATTAGGAATTAAAAATTCCATATAAATAAAAACTTTTTTAGAATTAATGGATGAAATGCATTACCTAAAATAAATTTTCTGATTATGAATTTAACTGTGAAAATGTTTTTAAATTAGCTGAACATATTAGTATTCTAAAGATTGATTTAAACGAACAAAACATGGATTTATAAATTAGATGGGAAAGATAAACTTAGTGAAAGATTAGGAGTGTTAATTTTTGAAGTTCCTAAAGCTTCTTTATATAAAATTAAATTTGGCAGCCCCCTCTTAAAAAAAAAGTTAAGGAAAAAATTAAAAATATTAACCAAAAGATAATTTAATTAAAAATTACAAATATTCTACTAGTAAAAAAATGGTGATTTAATGAGCGGACCTTGGGTAGAAAAATATAGGCCACAAAAACTAGAAGATATCGTAGGGCAAAAACAAATAATAACAAGACTCCAAAAATATGTAGGCGAAGAAAGCATGCCTAATTTAATGTTTACTGGACCTGCAGGTGTTGGAAAAACAACTACTGCATTAGCTCTTGTAAAGTCAATTCTTGGGGAATACTGGAGGCAAAACTTCTTAGAACTTAATGCATCCGATGCAAGAGGAATTGAAACAGTAAGGAATAATATTAAAAATTTCTGTAGATTAAAACCTGTTGGTGCTCCATTTAGAATAATTTTTCTAGATGAAGTAGATAACATGACAAAAGATGCGCAGCATGCACTTAGACGTGAAATGGAAATGTATACAAAAACAGCATCATTTATCCTTTCATGTAATTATTCTTCTAAAATTATTGACCCTATCCAATCAAGATGTGCAATATTCAGATTTGCTCCAATTAAAGGAGAAGATATAGTAGCTAGATTAAAATACATCTGTGAAAATGAAAAGTTTGAATATGATGAAAAAGGTCTTGAAACTATCGTTTACTTTGCAGAAGGAGATATGCGTAAAGCTGTAAATGTTTTACAAGCAGCAACCTCAGAAGGAGAAATAGTTAATGAAGAATCCGTTTATGAAGTTGTTTCTAAAGCAAAACCACAAGACATTAGTAATCTTATAACCAAAGCACTAACTGGAGATTTCATGGGAGCTAGAACAATCTTAAGAGAAACAATGGTTTTACAAGGCACTAGTGGAGAAGATATGGTTACACAAATTTATCAAGAAGTTTCTAAAAGAATAGTTGATGGAAAAATGGATCCTGAATTCTACATAGATTTAATAGAATCAATTGCTAATTGTGATTTTAGAATAAGAGAAGGAGCTAATCCAAGAATACAACTTGAAGCTCTTTTAACTAAATTCTTATAAGGTATATAAATGTTATGGACTGACAAATACCGACCACAAAGCTTAGATGAAGTAGTTGGTAACAATAAAGAGAAAAAAACAATTTTAGAGTGGATTAATAATTGGAAAAGAGGTGATCCTCAAAACCCCTTACTTTTAGTTGGTCCACCTGGAATTGGAAAAACAACACTTGCACAAGTTATAGCTAAAGAATTTTCAGAATACGTTGAACTTAATGCAAGTGATAAACGTTCACATGACATTATCAAAAGAACTATCGGTGAATCCTCATCTTCAAGATCTCTTTTTGGAGATGATTACAAGTTAATAATTCTTGATGAGGTTGATGGAATTCACGGAACCAATGATCGTGGTGGTGTTAAAGCTATTGGTGAGATTATAAAATCCTCTAAACACCCACTAATATTAATAGCCAATGATTTCTATTCTAAAAGACTAACTTCGCTTAAAACAAAATGTACTGTTTTAAAAATGAGCAAAGTTAGATCACCAAGTATTAATAAACTTTTACGAGAAATAGCTCAAAATGAGGAGGTTAAAGTAAACCCTGCTGCTTTAAAAGAATTGTCTAAAAAGGCTAATGGAGATATGCGTTCTGCAATAAATACCCTACAATCATTAGCTAATAAAGAAGAAGTTTTAGAAGTTCAAGATGTGGAAAACATAACAACTAAAGATGATCGCTCAACAATAATAAATGGAGTTACTGCTGTTTTAAAAAGTAAAAATCCCAAACATGTTAAAGATGCTTTAAGAGTTGAAGAAGACCCAACACTTGTAATGGAATATATTGCAGAGAATATTCCTAGAGAATACACAAAAAAAGATGAAATTAAAAAAGCTTATGAAAATATTTCAAAGGCAGATTTATATTTTGGAAGAGCACAGCACACTAGAAACTATGGCTATTGGAAATATGCTAGTGATTTTATGGGAATTGGCGTTAGCAGTTCAAAACATGACACTTATAAAAAATTCACAAAAATTACATCTCCAACAACTTTCACTTTAATGGGACGTAATAGGGTAAAAAGAAACCTTAGAGACAAAATTGCTGAGAAAATGTCTCAAAAAATGCACATTTCACATTCAATAGCCATTTCTATGTTTCCATATTTAGAAATAATGTTTAAAAATGATGAACTAGCTTGGGAAATTTCTGACTTTTTAGAATTTGACAATGATGACATAAAACGTTTTAGATCTAAAAAAATCCCTAAAAAAGTTATAACTAAGATGGAAAAACAAAAAGGAAAAATGAGAATTGAAGAGAGAGATAAAAGAGCTAAAGAATTAGAAATTCAAATGCAAGGATTTATTTCAGCCGAACCAGTCGCTGAAGATAAGGGTGAAGAAATAAAAGAAGAAAAAGCTAAAGAGAAAGCAACAAAACAAACTTCATTGTTTAATTTTTAATTTTTCTTCTATAAATTCAGAAGCTTTAAGGACATTTTCCCTATATTGAGGGACTACATCTTCTAAAAATTTCATGAATGAATTAGCTAGCTCATCTCCATTTGACCCGTTAATACACTCCTTATTATCCATTTCTAAAAAGGAATTGATCCATTTTTTTGAAACGTTAATAAATGGATAAATTTCACCTTCTTTTTTTCCAAAATTAATGCCTTCTCCTTTAAAAATACTTGAAAAAATTGAATTTACTTCATCATCCAATATTAAAGGATTGGCTATTAAATCATGACCTCCACTATAAACTAATTTAACACCGTATTTACGAGTATATGGCTCTAAAATAATTTCCATTAATTCATTGTTTTTTGGAATTAAAATAACACTGTTTGGTTCAATATCAGATAATACTTTCGATGATTTTGAGCATATTTTTTGAAATAAGGAGTTCCTTACAACTTCAATATCACTAAATTGTTTTTTAAAAATATCTTCTCGTTTTCTTGAAAATTTAGAAAAACGTAGATTGTTAATATAAATTTTTTCTGGAGTGTAACTTATAAAGCGACTATCCACTCCAATAATTTTAAGAAATTTCAACACACCTTTTTTAGACTTTGAAAATTCATTCGACTCTGTCATATTTGCTAAATCTAAAAATAAATCCATAATATCATCATAAATTAAGTGTTTTTATTAGGCTTTCATACATTGCTTTTATTGGTGCTTTTTTACCTGTCCATATCTCAAAACTTTCTGCACCTTGATATAATAACATTTTTATCCCATAAACAGGTTTTGCTCCAGCTTTAATTGCTTCTTTTAATAGAACTGTTTCATTAGGATTATAAACCGCATCAAATACTACTAAATCTTCATGCATATCATTCGCATTAGCTATTGAAACAGCCTCTAAACTCGGGTTCATTCCTAGCGGTGTTGTGTTAATTAAAATATCACTTTTAGTTAAATATTTGCTAATATTTTCAAGTGAATCTGTTTTAATATTTCCAATCAAATCGGAATTTAAAATATCATTAGCTAATTTTTCTGCTTTTACAACATTTCTATTTAAAATTGTTAATGATTCAACACCAAATTTAGCTAAATAAAATGAAATAGCTCTTGAAGCACCACCAGCACCTGAAACAATAACATTTTTATTTTTAACATTAGATACTTCTTCAATAGCTTTAATAGCCCCAATCCCATCTGTATTGTATCCTTTTAAATTTTTAAAATCGATCGTATTTACTGCACCAATTAGCTTTGCGATTTCATCTAATTCATCTAGATACTTAATTACATCTATTTTATGTGGAATTGTTACATTTAGTCCCTGAATACTTAATGATTTAGCACCGCTTATTGCAGATTTTAAATTAATAGGATTAACACTAAATGGAAGATAAACATAATCTAATCCTAATTTCATAAAAGCTGCATTATGCATCGGTGGTGAAAAAGTGTGTTCAATAGGTTGACCAATTAAACCAACGATTTTTGTACTACCTTGAATATTCATATATAATTTAATAGATTATCAAAGATTATATAAATTTGTATATACAAAACTTTACTATAATTGGTTAAAGAAGTGGAGATGTAAAATGGAATTTACAAAACCAAGAGGTACACGGGATTTTTTATTTGATGAAATGCAAGAAAGAAAGGAAGCTCAGAGTATCTTAAGAAATATATTTGAAAATTATGGTTATAGGGAAGTAAAGACCCCATTATTTGAAGAATTAAAATTATTTACAACTAAATCTGGAGAAGAAATTGTTGACCAGCTATACAACTTTAAAGATAAATCCAATAGAGAATTAACTTTAAGACCTGAAATTACCGCCCCAATAGCTAGATTATACTTAAATGAACTTGAAAAAACAGCCATAAAACCTATTAAGCTTTATTATTATGGAAGTTGTTTTAGATATGAAAGACCACAAAAAGGAAGATTTAGGCAATTTTGGCAATTTGGATGTGAATTAATTGGTGCTAACTCTCCTCAAGGTGAAGCTGAAGTTATAGCTTTATGTAATGATGCAGTTAACAGTTTAGGAATTACTACTGCTGATGTAAACATTAATCATTTAGGAATCATTAGAGGGTTATTTAAACATTTCAATATAACCGAAGAAACTCAAAGAGAACTAATGGTTGTTATTGATAAAGGAGATAAAGATTTATTAAAAGAATCTTTAAGTGGTGACAACCCTGTTATTGATAATGATGAATTAAATCAAATACTGTTACAATTAATTGATTTGGTTGGAGATAAAAGTATTCTCAACAAAGTAGAAAATTTAATAAAAGATTATGCAGAGACTCAAGAATCATTTAATCAACTTAAAGAACTTGTTAATCTACTAGAAAGCTTTGAAGTTGAAAATTACACTTTAAACTTAGGAGTAGCTAGAGGACTTGATTATTACACAGGAATTGTCTTTGAAATTTATGTTCCTGAACTTGGTGCTCAAAAACAAATCTGTGGTGGAGGATCATATAGTTTAATTAAAGTCTTTGGAGGAAAAGAAGTTGAATCAACTGGTTTTGCCTTGGGTTTTGATAGATTAATGAATGCCTTAGATGAATTATGTGAGAAAAAAGAGAAAAAATCCCATTTAGATATTTATGTTGCTCCTATTTCCGATAATGTAAGTGCTAAAGCTTATGAAATAACACAAAATCTTAGAAGAAACAATATTAAAGCTGATGTTGATTTAAATGCTCGTAAATTCAAGAAATTAATTAATTATGCTAATAAAATTAATGTTGACAAAATAGCTATTATTGGCGAAAATGATTTAAATGACGGTAAAATTACAATTAAAGATATGAAAAGTGGTAATCAGGAATTAATTGATGTTGACAATGTTGTTTATTATTTAAGAGGAATTAAAGATGAAAATTAATTTTAAACATGAAATTAATGGTGAAAAACTTATTACTGCCATTGCACAGGATTTTAAAAGTAATCAAATTTTAATGGTAGGTAATATGAATAAAGAAGCTTTAATTAAAACATTAAAAACTGGTAAAGCTCATTATTGGAGTACATCTCGAAATAAACAATGGCTAAAAGGAGAAAGCTCTGGAAATATCCAGGAAGTTAAAGAAATTTTTATTGACTGTGATATGGACGCAATTATATTAAAAGTAAAACAACATGTTGCCGCTTGTCACAAAGGTTACCCATCATGCTTTTATAGAAAATTGAAACTCGAAAACAATATTAATATTGAAAATATTAATGATGAAGACTTTGAGATAATTCTAAAACGAGTTTTCAATCCAGAAGATGTGTATTAAAATGAATACTCTAATTCCAGACACTAGTGCTATTATAATAGGTGCAATTTCAGAAATTATTAAAAAATCCGATTTAGAATATCCAGAAGTTATTGTACCTGAGGCAGTTGTTTGTGAACTAGAACATCAAGCTAATGCAGGTAGAATTGAAGGATATAAAGGACTTAAGGAACTTCAAAAATTACAAAATCTTCAATTTGAAGGTGAAGTAGCCATAAGCTTTAAAGGAAAACGACCAAGTAATTATGATATAAAATATGCTAAAAGTGGTGAAATAGATAATATTATCCGAGATTTAGCACGTAGCGAATTTGGAACCCTTATTACTAATGATAAAGTTCAAGCTGAAACTGCTAAGGCTCAAGGAATTTCTGTTAAGTATATTGAACAAAAATACATCAATAAACCTTTATCAATTGAAAAATATTTTGATGAAAATACAATGTCTATTCATTTAAAGGAAAATGTTTGTCCAATGGCTAAAAAAGGAACTCCCGGTAATGTAAAATTCGTAAAACTTAGTGATAACACCTATTCTTATAAAGAACTTAGAAAAATTGTTGATGAAATTCTTGATAAGGCTAAAAACGATTCAAAAACTTATTTAGAATCAGAAAAAATTGGATCATATATAGTTCAATCAAGAGAATATAGAATTTCGATAGCAGAAGTGCCTTTTTCTGAAAGTTTAGAAATAACCGCAGTTAAACCTGTTGTTAATATTGAATTAAGTGATTATCATTTATCTGATAAACTAATGGATAGGATAAGAACTAATGCAGAAGGAATATTAATATCCGGTTCACCAGGAGCAGGAAAAAGTACTTTTGTACAATCTATTGCTAAATTTTACTCAGAAGAACTAAATAAAGTTGTAAAAACAATGGAATCGCCAAGAGATTTGCAATTACCCAATGAAATTACACAATACAGTCCCCTTGAAGGAAGTATGGAGAATACTGCCGATGTTTTACTTCTTGTTCGTCCAGATTATACTATTTATGATGAACTAAGAAAAAATAATGATTTTAATATATTTGCAGATATGAGATTAGCTGGTGTTGGAATGATTGGCGTTGTGCATGCAACTAGACCAATTGATGCAATTCAAAGAATAGCTTCAAGAGTAGAACTTGGTGTGATACCTTCAATTGTTGATACTAGCATCTATATTGAAGATGGTGCTGTTAAAAATGTTTATGAAACAAAAATAACCGTTAAAGTTCCAACTGGTATGAAAGAAGCAGATCTTGCAAGGCCTGTTATTGAAGTTAGAGATTTTGAAAGTGGAAAACTTAAAAATGAAATCTACACTTATGGTGAACAAACAATTGTTATGGATGTTGATTTAGTAAATCAAGATACTGATTTACAATTACAAAAATCATCAGTTGAAAAAATAGCTGAAAAAGAAATTTTAAGGAAAATAAAAAGGATACTACCTAAAAAAGCAAAAGTAGAAGTTGAAGTAATATCACCTGAAAGAGCTAAAATCTATTTTGAAGAACAACACATCCCAGAAATCATTGGTAAAAATGGTAGGCGAATAGCTGAAATTGAAAAAGATATCGGAATAAGTATTGGTGTTGAAGTGCTTGAAAAAAATATTCAAAATAGAAAATCCTTTGAAATTGACATAATTCACACAAAAAAACAATTAATTTTAGATTTAGGTCGTGACAATGGTAGAAAAAACTTTGATATTTGTATAGGTGGTGAATATTTACTTACTGCCACCACCTCTAAAAAAGGAGAAATTAAAATTAAACAAGGAATTGAACTATCTAATTTTATTATAGAAGCTATAGAAATGGGATTAGAAATTACAGCAATTAAAAAATAGTGATGATATGAAAATTGGTGCATCAACATTAGCAGGGATAAATGACAAATTAGAAGATAGCTTAGAATTTATTGAAGAGTTAGGACTTGAATATGCTGAAATTCTACACCAGTACCCTAATCAAGATATTAATATAGCCAATGTAGAAAGCTTTAATTTAAAATATTCTATGCATGCTCCATTTATGGATGTTAATATTGCTTCTTTAAACAAATTTAGTAGAGAAAACTCAATTAAACAGATTAAACAAACAATAGATACTGCTAATAAAATTAATGCTGAATGTGTTGTTGTTCATCCAGGTTTAATTCCCTTTTTAGCCAGAGGTTTTGAAGAAGTTGTTTATGACTTATCTAATGAATCTATAAAAGAACTTGGAGAATATGGGCAAGATTTAGGAGTAATGGTAGCTATTGAGAATATGCCTTCTTTTGAATCCATGATGTATCAAAAATTAGAGGATTTAAATGAAACATTAACTTCACTTGACATGTTCATGACTTTAGATATTGGTCATGCTAATCATATTGGATATGCTACAAACCAAATGTATTTTGATTGTATTAAACACATCCACATGCATGATAATTTTGGTGATGATGACTCCCACCTTGCTTTAGGTGATGGATCTATTGATTTAAAAAGTATCATCAATACTTTTGAAGATAAAAAATATGATGGCATTACATCATCGAAGTAAATGATAATGATTCCATTAAAAAAAGTTATGAGTATATAAAAGAAAACTTTTAAATAAGACGCTTTTCTTTTATTTCATTTTTAAAATATAAATATTTGGAATCAATAACATTCCTAATACTTTTAGCTGTTTTTAAACCAATTCCTTCAACTTCTTGAAGTTCACTTTCAGATGCATTAATAACATTAGATACAGAGCCAAAATGCTCCAATAAATTTTTAGCATTAACAGGCCCAATGTTTGGAAGGGATTCTATAATAAATAGCTGTTGTTCAAACAAACTCACTGGTTTTTTATCTGTTCTTATTTGAATAGGAACTTTCTCACCACTTTGTTCACGAATAGCTATTCTTTTAATCATAGCTGCAGTATCCTGAGCGTTTCTTGTTGGAATAATACTAATACCAAAGTCAAGTGCAATTGAAGCTATAGAACCTCTAATAGCATTAGGATTAATCATACCCGAATATAAGTCATCGCCTTCAAGAATCATCAAAGGACGTTTAAACTCTTCGGATAATTCACGAGCCTGTTTGAATAATCTTTTATCAACAATTGAATCAACAAAATCTTTAGCAGTTTTTCTCTCAATAGCTACTTCATCACTTACCTGATAATCGGCAACTGCCATTGATTGGATTTTAACATCAATTTCCATTTCACTTAAATGTCTAATAACTTTAGAATTACCTTCTCTTGAATCAGCAAAAACCAAAGGTAATTTTTCATTTTCAGGCTTATCAATGACTTTAATCTTTTTTTCATTTTCCATTCTTTCAACTGCAGATTCATTAAGTTCGGCTAAAACAACAGGATCTATTAATTGATTTTTCATCCTACTTTCTTTGTAAATTGAAGAATAATAATACCCCTCATCCATTGTTCCCGTAGTTATAAGAACTTTTACACGACCAGTTCTTTTACGTCCAGTTCTCCCCCTTCTTTGAATCATCCTAACTTCAGAAGGAACCGGTTCATATAATATGACCAAATCAACTGCAGGAATATCAATACCTTCTTCAGCTACACTTGTAGATAATAAAACATCATATTCGCCCATTTTAAAGGCTTTTATGATTTCTTTTTGTTCTTTTTGAGTTAATCCTTTTTCCCCATCCCTAGAAGCTTGTCCATAAAATTTAACAGATTTGATTCCTTCTTTTTCTAGTTTTTGATGAATCATTTCAAGTGTATCTCTGTATTGTGTGAAAACCATAATTTTAGAAGATTTAGAATCTTCTTTTTCGTATCGTTTAGATTGTAATTTAGTTTGACCATCACTAGTAGCCAACTCTTTTTTAAGAATTTCAGTTACTTTTCTAAGTTTTGGATGTTCCCAACCATGTTTTTCAGCATCACGAGCAAGTTTAACAGCACGTCCAAAATTATCATCATAAATTAATGATTTAGCTGCTTTAGTTTTCTTTTTACGTAAACGCCCTATATATTTATTAAAAGTTTGGATTCCTTGAGTTTCAATAAGGCCTTGTGCATGTTGAATGTTAATAACAGCACTTAATATTGAAATTGCTTGAAAAGATTCTTTAGAAGGATTTGCAGTTCTTCCAATTTCACTTTGAATTTTGGCTCTAGCTTTTAAAATATCCCCTTTGTTTACAGAAACAGTTTTAATAATACCCATATTTTTTAAAGCTTTAAGTCGGATTTTTAATGCCTTATCAACGTATTTTTTAATTTTTTCAAGTTCACTGCTCATTTTTACCTTAACCCAATCTATTTCAACTGGATTAAAATATGGTTTTACATCATGATCCTCCTCAGTTTTAATTACAATATTTTGAATAAATAAATTCTCACAAACTTCTTTTATTTTTTCTTTATCAGAACCTGGAGAAGCAGTTAAAGCTAAAATCAAATTATAATTTGATTTTTGAACATATCTAGATGCCAAATAAACATAAGAATAAGAACCTACTCCATGATGGCATTCATCAAAAACTATTAAAGAAACATTATTTAAATCATATCGACCTTTTAGCAAATCTGATTCAACAGTTTGAGGAGTAGCACAAACAACTCTTGATTCTTCCCACCGTTTAGTTCTCTCATCAGTTTTAACCGCCCCTGTAATTGATGCACAAGGCACCATTAAAAATTCTTTAAAACTAGCTTCGTGTTGAATTGCTAGTGGTTTACTCGGAGCTAAAACAAGAACTTTTGAATTTTTAACTTTATTCAATCTATCTGCTGCAACTAGAATAGCTACGATAGTTTTACCTAATGCGGTAGGTGCAACAACCATAGTATTTCCTTTTTTTAAAACATCCCCCGCTAAAACTTGTTGGTATAACCTTGATTCTATAGAGTTTTCTTTAATTAAAGGATGTTTTATATAACTAGTCATGATTAAACCTGCATATTAACATTTTATATATTTAATTATTATTTAAAGCATTATTAATATATTAACAAAGAGCATTTGCTAAGTAATATCTTTCATTATAATTCATAAATAACATTATTTTATAGCTCCAAGAGTTTTTTTATCGGATCGTGATTTAAAAATATATTATCATTTAATTTTTCAATTACAATTTTAGAATGAAATTCCCTCAATAATTAGTTATAGATGTTGTGTTTCTGTTAATTTTTTAATAAGAGCATTTAAATCAAAAATTTTATTAGTTAAAAATAAAATACGCAATAATATATCTATTCCAATTTTAATAACTCAATTTCTTTAAATTTATTGAAAAATTTATCTAATGAAACAACATAGTCCAAATCAAGGTTATTAACAATAATAATGCTTGAACAATCAATAAAACTAGCTTTATAATTTTTTTCATTATATTTTTTAAATAATGTAAAAACCCTATCATTATATTTTTCTATTTCAAATTCATTGATAATATTAAAATTATCATTTAAGAAATAATAAGCTTTTTCAGTTAATTTAATATTCTTGGTTTTCATCATAACTACAGTTATTACTTCATTTAAAACACCATTACTAATATAACACTCATTTTCAAATAATATGTCTTTATTTTTTTCAATGATTAATCTAGACTTGTCATTCTTTTTAAAAATAGGTATGATAAATGAAGTATCAATGAATATTTTATTCATCATAAATCAACTCATCTATATTCCAATCTTCTCCATCATCATCTATCATTCCAAATACATCATCAAATGTTGTTTTTTGTCTAGGAGTTATTATTATATTATTATCTTGAATATCCCAATCAAATATAGTATTTTTATCAATAGGAAAGTCTTTAAATTCGTCTTTTATTATTTTTGGTAAATGTAACTCATCATTTCCATATAATTTACTAGTTGCTAAAGTCATAATAATCATGTTCTTTTATAATATGAATATTATTATTTAATCAGATAATATTTATATCTATCGGAAAATCTGATTTGACTATTTATATCAAATATTGAAATCTTACTCTTAATAATTTAATAAAAATCCAATTTTGTATAAACCATAGTAAAACTTAGCTTAATATCAAAATTTTTTTACCATTTTAATCAAATAAACATTATAGAATTTCCTATTTTAATAATAGTTTCTTTTAAGGTGGATTTATTATTCTATTTGAAATTTCATTTGATGCAAAAAAATTTTTATACAGCTTGAATTTTTATTATACTTGGAATTATACTTAGTAAAGGGCTCTTTCAAAAACTTAAGTGATTTGGTTTTAACTTATTTATTTTTTGGAGTAACTTTTTTTCTTTTCTTATTTTTCTTTATTTTTAATTTAAAAGAAGTAAAATTAATATATTAAGTGAATCTAATATATTAACATGAATAATAAAAATATAAAAACTTCAAATAGTTATTATATTGGATAAACAATTTAAACTTTACGAATGGATTCCAGAGTTTTCTCGATCGAACCAATGAAGATAAAATTCGAATTGGGTGCAATTCTATTGATAATTCTTTGTTTGTTTCAACAAGAAAAGGTGAAAAAATATTTTAAGCCAGTTAATGTAGTTTGTCAGGAGTATAATTCACGTGATGTTGTTAAAAATGGAACTTATTCTAGAAAATTAATTTTTTTAGAAATTGGAGAAAAGAATTGTGTTGTTCAGAAATATAAATGTAATAAATGTGGCCATATAATTTATACGGATCTTTCTAGTATTGTTAATGGAAACTCAAATATTACTATTCCTGTAATTGAGCATATTGAGTTTTTGTATAGTTATTTTAATGGAAGTCTTCATAAAAATTCGTAAATTATTGAAAAAAGAACATAACATCGAAATCACATCAAAACGTAGAAAACATCATTTTTAAAGTCTGATTATGAAATTAAGCATGAAATGGACTTTTTCAGGATATTATTATATTTAGGAATAGCCTTTGGATTAAAAAGAGAATGGATAATTGGAAAGTATCTTTTTAGCTTTATTCGACTTAAAATTAAATACAATATTGGCTAAAAGAATTGGTCGATTCAGAGACAATTAGATAAACGTATACAACTTCTTTAAACCAATCACTACGCAACCAAGAGAAAAAAAATGCATCATAACAGAATTCCAGAATTCAAAAAAAAACTCACTAATTACTTCAATGACTCAAAAATAGCAATACATTAAAAAATTATTTAAAACAGATGAAGGAATTTTAAAAAGATTTAATCTAAAACTTAAGTATTAGAATAAAAATATAATGTGATTTTCTAAAAATCACTTAAGTTTTTGAAAGTGCCATTATATTATAATTAATAGTTATCTTTATTAACTATTTAAATGTGAAATAATATTATTAAAGTTAGTTGAAATATATTAAAAATTAATATTATTTTGATTCACTTTAATATTTAAATAATGTCATGAAATATGGCAATTAGAATAATAAAGAGGGTTGAAATTGAAAATGAATAAATATTTATTATTATTTTCACTATCCATTATATTTTTAGTTAGTATTAGTTATGTTTCTGCTTTTGAAGATGTAAATAACAATTTAACATCCACAAATGATGCTAATTTATTAACTATTAATGATGATGTGGAAAATACGAATTTAATTTCTTATTCTTCTGATGATTCTAAAAAAGCATCTAACATTGATAAAAATTATGTTATCAATCAAAAAAACTATAAAATATATTTTGATGATAATAAAGTTTTAAAAAGTAATTATGGTGGAAGCAAACTCACATTTTATGGTGATTTTAATGATTTAGGCGCGTTTACTATAAATTCAACAGATACCAAGATTACTGGAAAAAATACTTTATTTTACAATACTGTTTTTAATATAAATGCTAATGGCGTGATGTTAACTAATTTAAACTTTGTTTGTAATGATGATTTTAGCTATAATGAAGGAGCTTGTATTTTAATAAATTCAAATAATGTTACAATTTATAATGTCAACATTAATTATACTGTTCCTAAAAATATTATAGGTTATGGAATTTATTCTAATGGGTTAAATTATAAATTATCTAATTTACAACTCATAAATAATACAGTTAAACTCTATGGAAACGCTATTACAAATGGTTATAATTATGGTGTTGTTTTAACAAACACTCGTGATGCATTTATTTCAGGTAATAATATTATTTGTTCTCTTCCTTTAAGATCTGTTAATTGGGGAACTGTAGGTATTCGTATGGATGCAGTTGCAGCATTAGCAGCAGAGTCATGTTACAACCTAAGATTATCTGATAATTATATAAAATGTAGTGTTATTAATAGTTTAAAGAAAGGATATCCAACATTAGATGCTGTACTAATTTATGCATGCAATAATTCGACAATTGAGAGAAATATTATCCTTGAAAGTGATTATATTACTAAAAATGGTACTGATAATTATTTGTATGGTTTAGATGTGTATTTTTCTAGTGATGTTATGATTGTTGGCAATAATATTCATATCCGCACTACTGGTGGTAAAGAAGCACATGGTACTGCTTATCCAATTCAAGTAACAGGTCATGCTGAAAATGTACTAATAGCTTTTAATAACATTAGTAGTTATAGTAACGGTCCTAATATTGGTATTTATTCACAAAATTACAATGGTATAACCCAATTAGATATTGTTAGTAATTTTATTAATGTTACTGGAGTCGCAAGTAAGCATTATTGGGCTTTAGTAAGTGGAATTGAAGTACAAGATTCTGACGATAGAATATTTAATAATACAATTATTGTTAATACTGTAAATAAATTTGAAAAAGGATTTAATGTTTATGGTATAAGTTACACTCAACCTACTAATGGGAATCATAAATATAATATTCAATACAACAATGTTTCAACTAACAGTGATCGTGCAGTTGCACTTAGAGGCGGTGGTAATTCTATAGTATCAGATTCTATTGTTGCAAATAATATTTTAAAGACTAGAAAATATTGTGGAAACCGTGCAGTAGATGCAATTGGACCGAGAAATGTTGTCGTTAATAATACTGATGGTTCTAAACCTGTGCGTAAAATGAGTGCTAATGAATACCCTAATTCGTTGAAATATTATTTTGATAATCCATATAAAGGAAAAGGTTTGTCATTAAGTTGGATGAATACTAAAGGAAATTCTATTAGTGGAAATGGAGATAATGGTGGAAAATCTATTAATTCTGGAAATGGTGGTACTAATAAAAACAATGTTTTTGGAAGAAACCCCAATAATACTAAATCACAAACCCATAATGGAAATTTAAATTCATCACATTATACTTATGGTACTTCTGGTGTTGATATTACAAGTGCTTCTTCCTCTTCAGGTTCAATTGAAGGAAGTAGTCAATTAGATGCTTCTAATTCGAAATCTTATGAGGTAAGTAAAAAAATAGATACTTTAGATGGAATTAATTATATTCAAATGATTACAATAGTTATTATTATATTAATTTTCTCAATCATAGGATATAAAACAAAAAACAAGAAAAATGAATTATAAAACTTAATTTAAACAGTATAGGTCTAAAAATAGACCTTTTTTTACTATTTTTTAAAAGCAAATAATCGTTAGGTTTATATTACTTAAATACATCATATAATATTGAGTAAAATAGCATTGATAAATAATTATCTATAATTTAATAAAATTGCATTTTATTCAAGTTTTAATGATTTAGTATAAATCAAATTCAAATGATTAACTAAATTATTTTTTTCTAAAAAAAATTCAAAATTTAATTAAATGGGAGGAATAAAAATTAAATTAAATAAGATAGCAATATTATCATTACTCATGATGCTACTCTGTTTTATTGGAACAGCAAGTGCTACGGAAGATATTAATGATACAGTAGTTGCAGAATCAACACTTGATGATAATTCTGTATCTATTGATAATGTTGATGATTCAAATGATGATATTCAAACTATAAAAAATTTAGATGATGATTTAGCTTCAGAAAACTCTAAAATATCATCTACTAGTGGAACACCCACTACTGCATATGATTGGAATACATTGAAAAATAAATGTGAAGCCCCAACTAGTCAATATATTACTTTAACTGGAACTACTTATACCATTGGCGAAGTAATAAAGTTCAAAAATAGTGCTACCATCGTTGGTAGTAATGTCAGTTATATTACTGGAGGTTCTACTTCTAAAACACCGTTTTTAAACATTAATCCTGCATTAACCTTACATTTTATTAATGTTAAATTTTTAAATGTTAATGCTAACAATTTATTACAACTTGATGGTACAGTTTATTTAGAAAATTGTACTTTTAATAATATTCAAACTGCAACAGGACGTAATTCAGTTATATATAATACTAATAATTTGATGTATATTTCTGGATGCAATATTACTAATTGTAATACTGGTTATGGTGCAGTTTCTAATTATGTTTTTGGAAGTACTACAAGTGTTGTAATGTATGTTGATGATTGTAATTTTGTTAATAATAGTGCCAGTGTTGAACCTGGTGCAATTAATAATTGTGGAATTTTATATGTAAATAATACTCTGTTTGACGGCAACCATGCTAATTGGTGGGCTGGAGCAATACATACTCATACAAATGCTCAAACTGAAATTCAAAATTCTATTTTTAAAAGAAATACAGCTGGATGGAATGGTGGAGCATTATACACCTACAGTAAATTAAAAATATATAATTCTACTTTTGAAAATAACAACTGTACTACCAATAATGGTGGTGGAGCAATCGGAGCATACAACTATGGCTCTGAATACAATATAACCATAGATTCCTGTAGATTTAACTATAACAAAAACCTATGTGAGGCTTACACCAACATTTCAACTACTTCTCTTGGTCGCGGAGGAGCCATCTCTGTATTGAATGGAGGTTACTTAACCGTATGTAATTCTAATTTCACTGGAAACTATGCAAGAATAGGCCAAGCAATTGCTGCTGCAACTTATACATATGAAAATGGTACTGGTGGAAATCCCCATATTAAAATTTGTCATAACCTATTTGTCAATCACACCGCAACTGGAATTGATACTGTTGTAATTACTGGTAATGATTACTGTTTCTGTAATAATGTATTTATCAACAGTTATCAAGCCACCCCATATAATGAAACTTGCATATGTAATTCTCCTAAATCTTCTGTAAAATCTTTATTAAGAATGTCAAATGATAATGTTTTAACAGAGTGGCACAATATTATTTATGTTAATGCTTCATCTCCTAATGATCCAGAATCTGTTGATGGTCAAAGTTGGGAAAATGCATATGGAGGAAAAGATTCACTTCTTAGAGCTTTCCGGGATATTCTAAATAATGGAGTAATTTATGTAGCAGATGGAGAATATACTGCAGAGGACTACAATTATTTTCCTCTAGAGTGTAGCAGAAATATTACTGTAATTGGTCTAGGTAGCAAAGTTATACTTAAATTACCTCTTGAATCAGGTGCTGCTGGTGTAACAAATGTTATTCATAAACTTGTTAATTTAACAATAGCTGCAGGTACAAGTATTGATACAGGTATAAATATTAATTCTACTTTTATTAATTGTACATTTACTGCACCTATGAGATTCGGTAATGAGACAAAGTATTATAGTACTACTATGGATCCGAGAATGTTTTTGGAATATGGATATGCAAAAACAAATTCAATGACCTTTAACAATTGTATTTTTAAAGATATTGATGCAAATAATGTAGTTAATTTATATAAATACTATGCTGTAAATCTTAATAATTGTATTTTTGAGAATATTACTGCTGATTCTTTAGTTTACCGTGAGGGTACTGGTTATTTTGAAGATGATGGCATTTACTTTAAAAATTGTACTTTCACTAATTCTAAATTTAATGGTGTAGTTGATTCTGCTGCTAATTTTGATGATGCTATTGCTATTGAAGATTGTACATATGACAGTGCTGTTGCTATAGGCACTACTGAAATTAATGGTCATTTTTATGTTAATGCTACTAAACTTAAAGTTACTGCTGTTGACACTAATTTAACAGTTAAAATTGCAGACATTACTTATGGTAACGGATTTACTATTGATGTTACTTTATTAAATAATGTTTCGGGTAATGTTACTGTAAATATTAATAATAAAAATTATAGTATAACCGTTGTTAATGGCAGTGGATCTTTAAAAGTTAGTGATATTTTAGATGCCAGCAATTATATTGCTGTAGCTAACTTTGTTGGCGATAATGTTACTACTTACTCAAGTACTGCTAATACTACTTTTACTGTAGCTAAAGCTACTCCTACCATCACTATTTCAGGTGGTTCTAAAATTTATAATGTAGCTAAAACTTTAACTATAACCTTAGCTAACCCAATATCAGGTACTGTTAGTGTTATTATTGGATCTCAAAAAGTTAATGTTAAAGTTACTAATGGTAAAGGTACAGTTAGTGTTAATAATTTAAAACCAGGTAACTACAATGTTAAAGTTATATTTGCATCAACTTCCAATTATAATGAAACTTTTAAAACTGCAAAATTAACTGTTAAAAAAGCAACTCCTAAAATGAATGCTAAAAAAGTAACCTTTAAAGCTAAAAAGAAAACTAAAAAATACTCTATTGTATTAAAAACCAACGAAAACAAAGCTTTAAGTAAAGTTAAAGTTACTATAAAATTAGGTAAAAAAACATATTCTGCTAAAACAAACAGTAAAGGTCAAGCTACTTTCAAATTAACTAAATTAACTAAAAAAGGTTCTTACAAAGCTACTGTTAAATTTGCAGGTAATGCATACTACCAAGCATTAAGTAAAAAAGTAACTATAAAAGTTAAAAAATAAGGAAGTTTATAAACTTCCATCTTTTTCTTTTTTTATCCATTACGTAAATTATAACTCATAAATAACATTTTTAAACTTAATAGCTGCCTCTCCAATAGCTACAATCATGTCACAATCTAAATTTAAAGCTTTTTTTATTCCATCCCGCACATTATTTTCGCTAGCTCCAAGAGTTCCTTTTTTTTCAAATTCGCTTATATGATTTAAAAATATTTTATCGTTTAATTTTGGGTTTTCTTTTAATTTTTCACTTGCAATTTTTTGAGAAGCAGATGATGCTGGAACAATAAATTTTGAAAATTTAACTACACTATTAAAAATCTCTAAATCTCCTTCAAGACCTGATTCAGAAGAAACTGTAATAACTGTTGTAAAGTCCCCGAATAATTTTTTAAATTCCCCTAAAACTGTTTGGACTCCTGCAGGATTGTGAGCATAATCTATGAAAATGTTTTTTGAATTTATTTTTGCTACTTTTTCCATTCTGCCTTTAACACCTGTGAAAGTTGCAACTGATTTTAAAATTTTATCAAAAGGTAACTTTAAGAATTCATGAGCAGCTATAATAACTCCAGTAATATTATATACATTGTGAAGTCCATCGATTCCCATTTTTACTGTTAGTTTTTCACTTGGAGTGTATAAATCAAAAGTCCTGTTTGTTAAATCAACATTTGTTGCAACATAATCAAATTGAGGAGTTGTAATTCCACATTGGCAGTAGTAATATCCACAACCGGAAATAATTTCTTTAACGGCAATATCTTCTCCACAAACACATTCTTTAATTCCTAGAGAATCTGGAAGTTCATCAACTCCAAATGTAATAAGTTCTCCTTGATAATTTAATTCTCTTAAAAGTCCAATTATTGTTGGATCATTTCCATTTACTATTAATTTACGATTATTTAATTCAGATATAAATTCTCCTTTTACATTTGCATAATCCATAAAACTTCCCAGGTCATTTAAATGATCTGGAGTAATATTGGTAATCAAACCACCGCACATGTCAGAACTTTTTACTATTCTGCCAACTGTGCCAGGTACTCCGAATGTTCCAACTTCCAAAATTCCCACATCCGCATTTAATCTTGATTGCAAAATCGGGATAAATTCTGCATTACCTTGCATTCCATCTAAATTATGTTCACAAGGAACAATACCATTATCAAAAGCTATTTTTTTAAGCAATGTTGTTGATGTTGTTTTACCATTAGTACCAGTTATTCCAAAAACTGCTTTGTTTGGTTTAAATATTTCAATTATGTCATTTAATTCTAAAATTGGTTTATTTATTCTTTTAAAAATATCAGAATCCTTAGGTAAACTTGCTGGTGGAATAATATAATCTGCCTTATTGAAAAATGCATTTGGTGTTTTACCATAAAAAACATCTATATCATATGCATTTAAAGCATTTGCAAACTTACAATCTTTTTTTTGAGACAAATCGGTTCCAATAACTTTGAAACCTCTTTCACAAAGTATTCTAGCTATTAGATTATTATTTGCTCCACAAACACCAATTACACCAAAAATAGTGTTTTTATCAAAATCAGACTCATTCATATTTCCTACTTCCCTCTTCAAGCCCTTTCATAATTTTATCAACAGTAGTTAGTCTATCATAAGCTATAAGTGGACCCATATGTAAAATAATATCTCCTGGTTTAGAATATTTAAAAGTAAGCTCTGCTGCTTTTTCTATTGTTTCTACAGCAACTTTTATAGCATTAGGATTTTCAATAGCATCCAATATTTCATGTGCTGCTTCAATCTCCACTTCCTGAGTAACCTCATTAAATCCACTAGCTATTATAACATCCACATATTCTCCTACTAGCTTGCCAACTTCGGCTTTATCCCTTTTAGAAAGCGTGTCAAAGTGATCTAAAAATAAAATCACGTTATCGTCTTTAAAATATTCTAATGTAATTTTCATACCATCATATAAAAATGCAGAATCTAGAATTACATCTCTTCCATTATAATCACCAACATATTCCATATGAGCAGGCAGTCCTCTAAATTCTGTTAATGCAGTAATAATATCCTCTTTTTTAATACCATATGTTAAAGCCAAAGCTGATGCTGCAAGTGCATTTTCAAAGAAATAACTCATCATATTAAAAGGGGCTGTGAATTTATCTTCACCATACTCAATAGTTAATGACTCATCTCCAACAATACCTTTAAAGTCAACATCCTTATCTAATGCATAGTAAATAGCATCATTTCTTACTTTTGAAATAATGCTCCTACAAGAATCATTTGAAATAAATGTTTCACTCATCGCCTCTAAAATCAGTTTACGTTGTTGATACTTTTCAAGAGAACCATCAAACTCAGATAAATGATCCTCAGCAATATTAGTTAAAAGACCTATTTTTAAATCCAATTTATTTAAAAGTCCAATAGTTCCATGAGGAAGTTCAAAAATAGCTATATCACAATTTTCTGCTTCACCTTTAACAACACCGTCGATAATAGCCTCACTAACTAAATTATTAACTAAAGAAGAACATGACCAAACTTTATAACCTGCTTGTTTAAATAAGCTAGTAGTAATAAATGTTGTTGTTGTTTTACCCATAGTGCCAGTTATTCCAATAATATCAACAGGAATTAAATCATTAAGCATTATTGAAAACTCTTCATTTGATAAAACATCCACATTAGCTTCAGCTATTTTTTTAGCAATAGGAGCACTATCTGGTAAAGTAGGAGCCTTATAAACAATGTCAATTCCATCTAAAGAAGGATCTGGATTACCTAAATCTAGGATAACTCCTTCTTTTTCCATTTGTATTAGAAATCTTTGAAATTCTACTTTAAAATCAGATAATTCTTTTGGATCTGTAATTATAACTTTATGGCCTTGATTATTAAGCAACCTTGCAACCGGTCTTCCAGCATTTCCCGCACCTACAACTAAATAATTCATGAAATTTCCTCAAAAAATAAATTAATATATTAATATATTGACTTTATTAAATTTATAAGTTTAATTATAATCGCCTTTAAATCTAAGAGAGAATAAATTTTCTTAAAAATAAAGATTTATGTTTATTAACAAGATTAATTACGCATGTTTAATGTTTGTATAGTTAGAAATTTCAGAGTTTATTGTGCATAAATCATTAATATCCAAATCATGAACATTATTATGTCCAGTAATTCTTGCGAATTGTTTTAATTCTTCTGTAGAAACTTTTAAATAGTTTTCAACTCTTTTTGCAGAGGATTCAATTTTTAATCTTTTACGATTTTCAGGATTTTGAGTTGCAACACCAACTGGACAATATCCAGTGTGGCAAACTTTATATTGTTGACATGCTGATGCAATTAATGCCCCTGTTCCAATAGCTATCGCATCTGCACCCAATGCCAATGCTTTAGCAAAATCCGATGAAATACGTAAACCACCAGTGATTGTTAGTGTAATATTACTATTATGATTGTCTAGGTACTCTCTAGCTCTACTTAATGCATAAATTGTAGGAACTGATGTTGAATCACGAATAATTTTAGGACTTGCACCAGTTGATCCACCCCTACCATCAATAGTAATAAAATCAGGTTTAGCATAACATGCATATTCTAAATCATCTTCAATTCTTCCTGCTGCAAATTTTAACCCAATTGGGCGACCTTCAGATTTTTTTCTTAAATGTGAAACTAATTCTTTTAAATCTTCCTTAGAATTGACTTCAGGGATTGTAGCTGGAGAATGAATATCTTGACCTACAGATTTATTTCTAATATTTGCAATTTCAGAGGTTACTTTTTCTCCTTGTAGTTGTCCACCCAAGCCTGGTTTTGTAGATTGTCCTATCTTTATTTCAATAGCATCGGAATTTTTCAAATTCTCATCACTTAATGAGTATTTGTTTGGAACATATTCAAAAATATACTTGTAAGCATTTTCCATTTCTTCAGGTAAAATGCCCCCTTCACCACTGCATTGAGCTGTTTTAATACCTGCACTTCCCTTTGAAAGAGCTATTTTACTTTCTCTTGATAAAGCACCAAAAGACATGTGAGTTATATAAATTGGACTTTCAATAACTAATGGCTTTTTAGCTGTTTTCCCAATTACTGTTGTTGTGTTAACATCAATATCAGATTCTAACGGTTGTGGATTTAGTTGGCATCCTAAAAGTAAAATATCATCCCAATTGGGCATTGGTAAGTCTGTATACATTGCAGCTATTAATGATTGACCAGAAATAGCCATTTGATGAATAGCATCCATTTGTCTAATATCTTTATCACTTTTAGCAAATTCTTTTGGATAAGATAGATCTAAAGTTTCTTTTTGAATTTCAGAAATTGAATCTGAATTTTCAACTTCAACAAAATTAGATATGTCCTGTTTACAAGTAGGACATTTATCTAAATCTTTCAACAATACTCCAGTTGCTTCTTCATTATGAATGTGGCCACAAATAAGACATTTATATATCATACTTTCACTCCGATATAATTAAATTAATGAAAAAAATCATATATAAGTTTTTATATCTCATTAAAAAAATCTTCAGATGAAATAGCATCTTATTATCATTTAAAGAAAATTTAAATTTTAAAAATGAAAAAAAAGTTGGGAGAATTAATTTTCAATATTTACTGGATTTGTATTCTTTTTAAGAATGTCTTTTCCGATATAAATTGATTTGTATTTTTTACATGTTTGAAAATAAAAAATCTATTCAAATTGAATTAGATTTTCTGTATCATCATAAACAACATCAAGTCCACACATTGACGGAACATAATTTGCTGCTTTTGCTGAATTTACACCAATAACTTCAAAGCCCATATCTTCAATAGGAGCTACAACCATACAAGTATCACAGACAACATTACCTCCAGCTTTTTCAATAATGTCTGTATATCCCATTCTATCTGCTGTAGCTTTTACACTAATTGATGTACAAATCCATAGTTTGTTTTTAATAGTTTTTCCTTGAACTATATTAGCTACTTGTTTAATCTCTTCAAGAGAGGCATGAGGACAACCAAGACAAATTAAATCTGCTTCTTTATTTGTAGTAGATAAATTATCTCTTGTTTCTAAAATGTCTTTTTTAGAAATAAAAATGATGTCTTCAACTTCTTTTTTATTAGCATTTTTAAACTCTGGTGTGATATTTTCCATGTGATAAAGTGCTACTGAACCAGATGAAGCTAATGCTGCTCCTAATGTTTTTAAATCATTATTATTTGGAGTGTTTTTAAGTTTAAAATATGGAACGCCTCCTCCAACAGCTTTGCCAATGATATATCCTAATGCTCCAAAATCAGCACCTTTAAGCCCACATTCAACATTAACAATTAAATTAGCTTTTCTATTATAATCTAAATGAAAACCATATAAAGGAGTTTTCCCAACAATAGCTGCAGCTAAAGCAGCAGGTCCTCCTTCACGATTTGTTTTTGCACCAATAACCGAGTTTACATATGCAACTGCTGATGATTCAGACCATGAAACATGGTCGCCAAATCTTGGAACGTTTCCTACAAGATAAGGCGTGCAGGTACAGGTTTTTGAGATTCCAAGTTTAGCATATGCATCTACTATTTGATTTTGTTTAATTGAAAACTCCTCTGGAAAACCAAGTTCTTTCCAATTATTTAAATCTGTTCCTGGAGGATTTAGTGATGCATTAATATTAGAATCTATTAAATCTCCTTTGGCTAAGTCTTCAAGATATTCCAAACCTGCATCTCCTATTGTCTTATAAGAAACACCAGATACTTGAGCTGAAGTAATATCTACTAGTTTAGATGCCCCATAAATATCTCCTAAAGCAACTAAAATATCCATGCTTTTACGGACAGTTTCTCCAAACTCCCCATCACACATTTTCTCTTCATCTTTTGTTAAAAACATATTAATCATTGCCTAGTTGGAATCCAATCATATCATCCACTAAATGTAAAAAGTTATGTTTACTTTCATAAGGAATTAACGCTCCAGCAGCTATATCATGACCTCCACCTTGACCACCAAAGTTATTAGAACTGTCTTGTAAGGCTTTCCCTAAATCTACTCCTTTTTCCACCATAGACCTTGTTGTCCTACCAGAAATTTTTATATCATTATGTAGTCTAGAAAGTCCAATAACTGGTTTTGAATTGTCTATTAACTCAACAGATAATCCAATACTTGCAATTGTTCCCATAACAGATTTTAAAACTTTATCATCACTATACAAGTATTGTGAATTTGAAAGTTGAACAGTGCCTTCTCTTTTAACCCATTCAAGTCCTTTAACAATTTGATCACGGTACTTTTTCTGTAAGCCTATAGCAGTTTCTAGTGCTTTTTCGCGTTCTCCAAGAGCTATACTTAACCCAAGACCAAATTTCTTATTTTTACCGCATGCATCAAGAATATAAGAATACTCTTCTAAATCACGTAAAAATGGAATTTCTTTTGGAAGAGTATAACAATCAGCAAAAATATCTGGATTTATTTTAATAAGCTCGTTTTTAAGAATATCTCTTTCTTCTTCACCTAAATCAGAGAATTTAATACCATAAGATAATCCCATTCTCTCTAAAAACTCGATTGAACCTTCAAAGTCTCCACTAATTTTAGGAAGAGGTGGCGAAAAAGTATAAGATAATGATTTGTAAAGAGGTTCTGAGGATTTAGAAACAATTTTTAAACCTTCATGAATCTCTAATCTGCCACTTTCAAGAGCATCATCTAAAATTAATCTATTAACTCCAGTAAATCCTTTTTGACCCTGCATATCTCCAAATGCACCGATTAATGCAAAATGAGCTAAATGCTTTTTATTTAAATCTCTTATAACTAAATAGCTAGAACCTGCTCCACTTAAATCTTTACTTCCATCAATTCCAAATAAATGTGGGTTTAAATGAACAACATTGCTTTCTGCTTCGCTACCACATACCTGATGGTGATCTGCAACAATTACATCGCTTTTATAAGTGTTAAAATCTTTTATAAATGCACTGCCCATGTCTGAAAAAATAAATAAATTATATTTTTCATGCCTTAATTCATTTACAATATCTGGTTTTAAGCGTGGAATAATAGTTGTGTGATATTGAACACCTTCTTCGGCTAAAGCATTCGCTATCACTGCCGCTGATGAAATTCCATCAGCATCATGATGAGAAATAATTCTTATAACCTCATCCTTTTCCATATGCTCTTTAAGCATATTAGTAGCTTCACTAGCTCTACTTAACAAGGAGTGCTGCTTCTTGTGGATCGTATCTCCAACCTTCTGGTAATTTACCTTCACTTACATAGTAAGAGGCTAATCTTCTAATTCTAGATTCAATAATTGTTAAACCTCTTTTAGAATGTAAGTCTTTAGGATTTTCAGTTAAATGATCTCTAATGTTTACTGCTCTTCTAATTAAGTTTAATAAATCTTCAGGATACAATCCAGCTTGATTATTTCTAATTAAAATTTCTGTGATTCTCTCACCAGTAACATCTTTTACACTAGGAATTCCATATTGATCTCTTAATAAAATACCTATTTGAGATGTACTTTTACCTTCTCTGTTAAATTTTAAAATCATTTCTTCAATTTCTTCATCACTATAAGTTACCCATTCTGGTCTTGCCATGTAATTACCTCATATTTTTATTTAATTAGCCCAATAAATATTATAAATAAATTCTTAGAAAAAAAATCTACTTTTGGCTAGAATACCATTTAATAAATTTTTCTAAAGAGTTTTTTCTATGTGAAAATCTGTTTTTTTCATCAGTTGTTAATTCTCCAAATGTTTTATCTTCACTAGGAACATAAAAAATCGGATCAAAAGCAAATCCTAAATTTCCTCTCTCTTCAACTGCGATTTCACCTGATACTTTGCCTAAAAAGATCTTGGGCTCAGAATTGGGGGCACAGTACCCAATAACTGACCTGAATTCGGCACAACGATTATCAGTATCTGTTAATAACTTTAAAATACCTTTATTTCCTATTGTATCTTGAACATATGATGAATAAGTTCCAGGAAAACCTTTTAAAGCTTTAATGAATAAACCAGCATCTTCAACTATCACAGGTCTATCAAGTTTACGACTAGCATATTTTGCGCCTGATATAGCTACCTCTTCAAGTGTTCCTTGAGGTTCGCAGTAACCAAAATCAATATGCTCTAAGTTAATGTCATAATCTTTGAAAATATTCTCTGCTTCTATAACTTTATGTTTGTTTCCAGTTATAAATGTTATCATGAAATTAATTATATAATAAAGTTTTTATATATTTTTTTAAAATTTTAATGAGTATACCTCCCTCTAGATTCAATATCTAAAATTTTATTCAATATTTTATCATCCCCATAACCTTTTAAAACACTTTTAAAATATTTTAAAGCAAGTTCATAATTAATACTTTGTAGTGATTTCTTTAAAACAAGTAAATCAACGGCTTTATCTTCATCTAAATTTGAATACCTACCTAAACCAAAATCAAGGAAAACTAACTGATTTTTATCATTAAGCATTATATTAGATGAGGTTATATCTCCATGAATAATATTTGCCATATGTAATCTAGCAATATATTTACCCAGATTATATGCTAAATCTTCATTGATAACCTCTTTAAGCATTGATCCATTAATTTTTTCCATTAAAATCGCTTTAAATTTTAAATCAACATCATATAATACTGGAGTAACTACTCCTGCTCTTTTTGCATCAGATAATAATTTAGCTTCAAGTTTACATCTTTGTTTTCTAATTTTATTATCAATCTCAGAAATTCTATATTTTTTAGGAATTCTATCTTTTAAAACTGCATTTAAACCTAAATAACTAGTTTTAACAATGTTGGATTCTGCTCCTTTTGCAATTAAGTTATCATCTAGCTTTAAATAATTTTTATTATTATCAATCCAGGGAATATCTACTTCATCAGTTCTAAACTTTTGAATAATATTTGTATCTTTAATATTCATTGGCCCAAATTGATTATACATTAACAAACCTAACCATGCAATCATGACACCATTATCTCCACATAATTTCATCTCAGGCATGTAAAATTTAGCCCCATGTTCAAATGCCATGGACTTAATCATTTTTCGAAGCCTAGAATTTGCAGAAACCCCTCCACACAACATAACCTCATCTTTTTGTGTATGTGAAAGTGCTCTTTCCGTAACCTCAACAAGCATTGCAAAAGCAGTTTCTTGAAGAGAAAAACAAATATCTTCCATAGGAGTTCCCTTTTGTGCCTGTCTTAATGCAGCAGACAACAATCCAGAAAATGAAAAATCCATTCCCTTGACAATGTAAGGTAAATCAATATAAGAACCATTTTTAGCTAATTTTTCAATAATAGGTCCTCCAGGATGGCCTAAACCACATTCACGACTAAAATGGTCTAAGCAATTACCAATAGCTATATCCAGGGTTTCACCAAAAATCCTGTATCTTCCACTTTCATATGCAATAACTTGACTATTTCCACCACTAACATAAAGTGAAACAGGATTAACTGCACCAGTATCTAATTTTCCAACTTCAACATGCCCAATGCAATGATTAACTCCAATAATTGGTTTATTTAAAGATAAAGCAAGTGATCTAGCAGATGTAGCTACAATTCTCAAAGCTGGACCTAATCCTGGACCCTGTGAAAATGAAATTAAATCAATGTCATCGTAATTAATTCCTGCTTCCATTATAGCTTCGGGAATTAACTTAGGAATCCATTTTGCATGATGTTCAGCAGCGATTCTTGGATGAATACCTCCTTCTTCGGGAAATAACTGCTTTCCAGTTATAGCTAGAATATTCCCATCACTATCAACAACCCCTACACCAGTTTTTTCTGCTGTTCCCTCAATACCTAAACATATCAAAATAATCAACTAAAAATAATTTTATTAATTACTATATTACTATTTATAAATATAAAAATATATTTTAATTTAAAAAATAAAGTAGATACTATGGGATTTTATAGTGAAAACACGATAGAACAAAAAAGAGTTACTAAGTTAACTGGAGATATTAACATCTCAGATGCATTTAAAGCTGAATGTAATGAGCGAGGAATCCCTATTTGGGATGCTTATAATATTCAAAAAAGATTAAGATTTGAAGTTGAAGAAGAACAAATAAAAGGTAGCGAAAAGGTTGATGAGAGATTAATGGAACTTTTAAATGAAAAATCTAAAAAAGAAGTTTCACATGACTATATTGAAAGGTATAATATTGCAAATTCTCAAAAAAAGAACATGATTCCGCCTAAAGGAGACAGTACTCTCCCCCCAAAAGAACAAATTAAAATCCCACCAAGAGCTAGAGATGCTAAAAGTTTTAATAGTGAAGATAAAGAATTATTAAACAAAATCATGCTTCAAAACCAAAAAATTATTAATCAAAATAAAATTATTATTGAAGAGATAAAAAAGTTAAGGAGATAATATGATAGATGGAATAACTACTTACGGTAATAATAGCCTAATAGATACCCTAAAACAAACCGAAGACCCTGTGTTCTTATGTACAATAGGTACAACAGAAACTTCATTAATTCCAGGACTTTCTGGAGCTGGAGCATCAGAAGATTTAACTGAATACACCCCAGCAGCAGATGTTGAATTAATGATTTTAAATAATGTACATTGCATGGATAATGTTCCACAAACTGTTGTTGGAGAATCTGTTGCACCAACCCCGGCCCTGCTTTCAAAAGCAGCATTAGAACTTGCTAATATCCCATTTGTAATTATAAATGCAGGTTCAAAAATAAGACCTGATGTAGAATATGTAAGCTTTGGAAAAGAATATGGAAGAGATATTAGAAGTGGAAAAGGTGTTTTAAATCCATTAGAAATATTTGAAAATGGAAAAGATTTAGGTGCAGAATTATCTAGAAGACATGAAATGCTCATTATTGGTGAAAGCATACCTGCAGGTACAACTACTGCTCTTGGAGTATTAAAAGCTCTAGGTTACGAAGCTAATGAAAAAGTTAGTGGAAGTATGCCCCATAACCCCCATGATTTAAAAAGAAAAATCGTTGATGAAGGCTTAAAAAATGCCAATATTGATCCTGAAAATGATGATGTAGATGCAATGCAAGCTATTGGAGCTGTTGGTGATCCCACAATTCCTGCAATGGCAGGATTAATTATTGGATCAGACATTCCAATAATTCTAGGTGGAGGAACTCAAATGGCAGCAGTTTGTGCTGTTATAAAGTCAATCCAACCTAATTTCGATTTTTCAAGAATTAACATAGCAACAACAGTTTTTGTTGCAAAAGATAAAACTGCTGATTTATTTGGAATTTTAAAACAAATCGATAATAGTATTACAATCCATATTGTAGATCCTCGTTTTGAAGATACAGAGCATGAAGGACTCAAAAACTATCTTACAGGATTTGTAAAAGAAGGAGCTGGAGCAGGAGGTTGTATGTTTACAGCACTTGTTCGTGGAAGTTCTGTAGAAAAACTAAGAAAAAAAATAGAAAGAGTATGTAAATAGAGATTAAAAATCTCTATAATCTTTTTTTAAAATATATGGGCGATTGAACCCATAAATACAATTATACCCACCATCCAACAATAGTAAGCAAAAATATCCAAACTTTTTTTCTGAATTAAATCTAACATCCATTTAATAGCAACATACCCTGCTACAAATGATGCAATAAATCCTAAAATAACTGCTGCAAAGTTAACATCTAAAGCCGTGCCAATATCTTTAATTTGAACTAGAAAAGCACCTAAAATAGCTGGAATGGATAAAATAAAGCTGAATTTTGCAGCAAATTCCTTATTCAAACCTATTGTGAGACCTGCAGCTATTGTAGTACCAGAACGAGAAAGTCCTGGAAGAATTGCACATGCTTGACCTAATCCCATAAACAAGGCTTCTTTTTTAGTAATAGTATCATAATTAACATTACCACTATTCATTCTTTGAGATAAATAAAGTATAGTACCAGTTACAAATAAAAAGAATGCAGGAACATAAAGAGCACCAGCAAATAGTGCATCTACCTGATTTTCAAATAATATGCCTACGACACCAACAGGAATAGTAGCTAAAATAACATACCAAGCTAGTCTTTTATAAGGATCATTTTTAAATCCTTCTCTAAATCTACCTTGTAAAATATCTCCAATACTTAACCACCATGATTTTAGCATTTTATAAATATCTGCTCTGAAAAACCATAAAACTGCAAGTAATGTTCCTAAATGAAGGAAAGTATCGAAAGCTAGGGAACTTTTAACACCTAAAATCCTTTGAATAAATACTAAATGAGCCGAACTACTAACAGGTAAAAATTCAGTTAAACCTTGTACAATTCCAATAATAATCCCTTGAATTATATTCATAAACGACACCATTAAATATAAGACAACCAACCATATTTATCTTCAATTTTAGCTTCAACAATGTCAAAGAAAGTTTTTTGTATTTTTTCACAAATAGGTCCTCTCTTACCTTCACCGACAAGTCTATGATCAATTGAACGAATAGGAGTAACTTCAGCTGCAGTTCCTGTAAAAAAGACCTCATCAGCCAAATATAATCTTTCACGAGAAATAGTTTCCTCAACAACATCGTGTCCTAAATCACGAGCTACTTTCATGATAGAATCACGAGTAATTCCTTTAAGATTAGAAGAAGACAATGATGGGGTGTATAAAATATTATCTTCAACAAGGAATATGTTTTCCCCACTTCCCTCAGAAACATTTCCGGCATAATCTAACATGATAGCTTCATCAAAACCATTATCAATAGCTTCAAGTTTAGCTAATTGAGAGTTCATATAATTTGCTCCACATTTAGCTAATGCAGGAAAAGTATTTGGAGCAGGTTTTCTCCAAGAAGAAACCCCAATATTTACCCCTTTCGCCATCCCATCTTCACCTAAATAAGAACCCCACTGCCAAGCAGCAATAACAGAATTGACTGGACAACCTAATGGAGTAACTCCTAATTCTCCATATCCTCTAAACACAACAGGGCGTATATAACAAGATTTTAAGTCATTTATTTTAATTGTTTCTTTAATAGCTTCTTCAATATCCTCTTGAGTGAAAGGAATATCAATTTTATAAATTTTTGCTGAATCAAATAAACGTTTTACATGTTCTTTTAAACGAAAAACACAAGTTCCATTATCATTATTATATGCACGAATACCTTCAAAAATGCTTGTACCATAATGAACTACATGAGAAAGCACATGAATTTGTGCATCTTCCCAATTAACCATTTTTCCATCTATCCATATTTTACTTGCTGAATCATCCCAAGCCATTTTATCACAACATAATTAATTTAAACAGATTACTTTATATTTTTATTAAGTAATATATTTTTAGATAAAAGAATAATATTTAACCGAAAAAGTTATATATTAACTTAACTAATAATATTAAATGTTGATTTGGTTCCGTGGTCTAGTGGTATGATACCTCCCTTACAAGGAGGGGATCACGAGTTCGAATCTCGTCGGAACCATTTAATTCTATTTTTTATTGTTTTATGGATTTTCTTAACATGATTATTACTAAAATTGAAAATTTTTTAATAACAAAAAAATATGTTTATTTAAATCAAGTATTACCAAATTTTATATAATACTACATAATTCATTAAAATTAAAATTTAAGCTATTCTTAGTCAATATTAACTATTATTCATTCGATGAAAATTAAATGAAAAGTTTAATATAAGTAATACAATAAAATAAAAAACAACCAAAAGGTGAAATAATGGTTGTAAAAATAGGTATTATAAAAAGTGGAAATATTGGTACTTCACCAGTAATAGATTTATTACTTGATGAAAGAGCAGACAGACCTAACATAGATGTGAGAGTATTTGGATCTGGAGCTAAAATGAATCCAGAACAAGTTGAAGACGTTGTTCCTAAACTTGACCAATTTAATCCTGATTTCGCAATATTTATTAGTCCAAACCCAGGAGCTCCTGGACCTGCTAAAGCAAGAGAAATCTTATCTGAAAAAGGCATTCCAGCTATCATTATTGGTGATGCACCAGGTAAAAGTAAAACAGATGAAATGGATGAACAAGGATTAGGTTACATTATTGTAATGTCTGATCCAATGATTGGTGCTAAAAGAGAATGGTTAGACCCAACTGAAATGGCTATTTTCAATGCAGACATTTTAAAAGTATTAGCTAATACCGGAGCATTAAGATTAGTGCAAAAAACTATTGATGCTGTAATTGAAGGGGCTGAAGCAGACAACATTGAATTACCAAAACTCATTATTACTGCTGAAAAAGCTGTAGCTGCTGCTGAATTTACTAACCCATATGCAAAAGCAAAAGCTATTGCAGCATACGAAATGGCAGGTGCTGTTGCAAACCTTGATATGAAAGGTTGTTTCATGACTAAAGGATATGAAAACTTCATTCCATTAGTTGCAGCTGCACACGAAATGGCTTCTGCTGCTGCTAGTTTAGCACACGAAGCAAGAGAAATTGAAAAAGCAAATGATACAGTTTTAAGAACTCCTCACATGAAAGAAGGGAATCTTGGTTATAAAAACTGTTTAATTTCAAAACCAGAATAAGTAGCATTTTTGCTACTTAATTTTAATTTTTAAAAAATATCATAAAATTCCTTTTGTTGAAGGAATTTGATTGTGTTCTATTTTTATAGCTTCTTTTAATGATTTAGCAAATGCTTTAAAAAGAGCTTCGGCTTTATGGTGATCATTTGCACCTTGAACAGTTCCATAAAAATTTAATTTAGCAGAACTTGCAAAAGATTCAAAAAAGTGAATAACAATATCTGAAGTCATGTCTCCTATTTTTTCATTTTTAAAATCTATTTCAAGATTACAATAGCTACGCCCACTAATATCAATTGCAACAGTAGCCACTGAGTCATCCATAGGTACAATAGCATTAGCCATTCTTTTAATTCCTTTCTTATCACCAACAGCTTGGCTGAAAGCTTCACCCATTAATATTCCAACATCTTCAACCGTATGGTGATCATCAACTGCAATATCTCCTTTAGCATCAATATTTAAATCTATCATACTATGCTTTGAAAATGCTTCTAACATGTGATTAAAAAAGTTCACACCAGTTGAAATATCGTATACGCCTTCACCATCAAGATTCATTTCTATAGTAATATCAGTTTCTGAGGTACACCTTGAAACATTTGAATTTCTATTCATATTATAACCCACATAATAATTAGTTTTATCTTCAATAATTTAATGTTGCGGAGCATCACGTGTAATAATAATACAATCTGTAGGGCATTCCATAGCACATAATGTACAAACATGACAATATCTCAAATCTAATATACGTGCAACCCTACCAATCTTCCAAATTTTAGCCGCTTTTGGACAAATCTCATAACATTTACCACAACCAATACATTTATCTTCATCAACCGTGATCTCTAAAATAAAAACACCCCTATTATAATTTTAAAGTAGCAACTGACATAGCTTTAAATCCAATGTAAACTTCTTTACCAATATTCAAATTTAACTCCTTTTCTGCAGATACAGTAATATCCGAACATAAAATAGTACCCCCTACATCTATTTTAACACGGATAATTTCATGTTCTAATTTCATCTCAACAATTTTACCCTTCAATATATTACGAATACTTGAAATTTGAGGTTCTAACATCAAAAAAATATTATCATAACTAATTAATGCTAATAATTTATCTCCAAGCTCATAATTTCTATTTAATGGAGCACTAATTTTAGATTCATTAAATTTAATTAACATCACTCCACGAGATTCATCAATTTCACAAACTTCACATTCAATTTCATTAACATCGGTATGAAGTTCCATAATAGCATTAATCTTCTTACATTCTTTTAAAATAGAATAACCCTCTTGAGTAAGAGAAGTTCCTCCACCACCGCCTTTACCTCCTTTTGTAGTATTGACAATTTTTACATCAAGAGCATCCTCAATTTTTTCAATATAATTTAAAGCTGTCCTATATGAAACATCAATAATTTCAGCAGATTTAGTTAAAGAACCTGTATCTAAAATAGAATTTAGTAGTTTAAACTTCTTATTATCTAATAAGAATGAATTATCATCTATATTAATTTTATATTCAACACCTGCTTTTACATCAGTCATGTTATAATCCCCCAAGATATAATATAAATAGTTATATCTTTTTTAATATAAAATTGTTAGTTATCTGGGACTGTCGGGACTGTCAATTTGTTAGCTCTTGTTTTCGTTTTTCGATCCAGCCATCTTTTTGGTGCATTATTTGATTGAATATTCCTTCTAATGTTCTGAATTTCTTTTTGTGTGCTTTGGGCATTGTATTTCC
>NZ_LWMU01000080.1 GCF_001639275.1 Methanobrevibacter oralis | reverse complement strand
ATATTATACAACCGAAAATCAGTTAATTAACTTATTTAAAGATAAATTTTATGAAATTATTGGCTTCAAATCATTTTATGAAAATTGGCTAAACCTATATGGTAAAAATTTTTAGAGAAAAACTATAAATAACAAAATTTTTTACATTGCCAGGGAATAATTAACGCAAGTAATGGAGAATCATTTTATGGAACTGTAAACGAATTAAAATGTGAAACAGCTATTCAAATATTAGGATTAAAAGCACTCAATGAAGACTTATTAAATGGATCCAAATTCAATAAAATGAATGTGACTAAAACTCAAAATGCTGGGAAAAGGTTAATAAAAAATACTGCAAAATTAGATAAAAAAATAGAAGCTATTGGATATATGCCTTTAGAAAATGTTGTAGTAAAACCTGATGTAGTAGTTATACTTGGAAAAGCAAAACAAATCTTTAATTTAATTAGAGCAAATACCTATAACAAGGGAGAAAGACTCGAAAACAGTGTTAGTGGGACTCAATCATTATGTGGAGATATTATAATTAATACCTATTTAAATAATAAATTAAATATTTCATATGGATGTATTGGCTCTCGTTTAGCTAGTGATTTAAAAGACAATGAAATAGCAATTGGAATTCCTATATCTAAACTTGAAGAAATAACAACCTCATTAAAAATAACAAAAATACCTGCATTAACTGAATAATATGAAATACTTATTTGAAAAACCTTTAAAAGAAGGAATAATACTAAAAAGAAATAATCAATTTACACTAGATGTTAAAATAAATGGAGCTATAGAAAAAGTACATTGTCCAACAACAGGACGAATAGGAAACATTGATTTAAAAAATGTAGAATGTTTATTATCTGATAGTACTAATCCTAAAAGAAAAACTAAATACACACTAGAAGCAATATCTGTAAGTAATCCAAATAAAATTAATAAAAAGTGGGTTGGAATAAATCAAATTGCATCAAATAAATATATTGACTTTTTCTTGAAAAATCATTTACTTAATGAAATGATAAATGATTACTCAGAAATTAAAAGAGAAGTTAAACTAGGAAATTCAAAACTAGATTTTTTAGTCGAAAATACTTATATTGAAGTTAAAACTCCATTACAAAGATTACAAATCGAATATGATGATAATATTAAAACTAAAAAAACTACGCCATTTTCATCAACTGAACGTTTTAAAAAACATATAAATGAATTAGCTAGTTCTCTTGACTTTAACAAAAAAGCAATATTATTAAATGTTTTTCAATATGATAATCCGGGATATAAAATAATAAATCCAAGCACAAATTATAAAGAAATAAAAGAAAGTGTTGAAAAAAGTATTAAAAAAGGAATTGAAATTTTGGCAAGTAAATATTAAAATTGATGAAAAGGGTGTTGAGCTGATAAAATATTGGAATACTACTTCAAATTTTAGTGATTTAAATGAATAGTAAAGAAAAAATAGCCAATACATTAATCGAACTAATGAAATATGAAGAATATGAAAAAATTACTATAAAAGACATATCTGATTCATCTAAAATTAACAGATCAACTTATTATAGGAACTTTAAATCAAAAGAAGATATTATTAAATACAAATTAGAACTAATAATGGATGAATTCATAGCTACGTATAAAGCTAAAAATATTCAAAAAAAAGAAGAATATATCATCACAATTCTTGAGACATTTTACAAATATAAAGATTTTTTTATAATTATACATAAAGAAAAACAAATTTATTTACTACAAAAAGTTTTAGTTGAATGTTTCAAATATAACATCGATAATTGTTCTAAAGAAGAATTATATCATGTTTATTATCATATTGGCGGAATATACAACTTTACTGTTTGTTGGATTGAAAATGAAATGGAAGATGATCCTAAAACATTAACTAAAATAGCAACAGATATTGTAAAATATTTCAATCCATTATTATGGAGCTATATTTAATTATAAATAAAAACCTAAATTTTTTATTAGATATGAAATTTAGGCATACCTAAAAAATAGTAACATTTATATACTACTTTTGACTTAGTTAATAGTAAGTGATGCATATTTAGGAAGACCTAAATTTGACATCACCCCAACACATTATTAGTCAACTAATAATATTTTTCTCCAAAAAAAGATTGAATGTATTAAAATAGTTTTCACACAATTTCCTAGTTTAATACACAAAATGGAAAAAAATATCTGCCACATTTTTTTCCAAAATTACTATCAGGTGTTTAAAAGCGTCATTTAAACACCTTTATTATCTCTTTTTAAAATTTTTATTTTATTCTAAAATTATAATTTAGGTAAACCTAAAAAAATAGTAACATTTATATACTACTTTTGACTTAGTTAATAGTAAGTAATGTAGATTTAGGAAGACCTAAATTTTTACATTACTAAAACACATTAAATTAGTCTATAAAAATATTTTTCTCCAAAAAGAAAAATCTTTGTGTTAGATAAGTTTTCACACAATTTCCTAATTTAACACAAGTAGTGGAAAAAAAATATCTGCCACATTTTTTTCCAAAAAAGTCTGGTGTTTAAAAACCTCATTTAAACACCACTATTATCTCTTATTATCTTTTTAAAATCATTCAATGAATATTTATCTTGTTTTTTTCTTAAATTAATATCTAAATTATCATCATTAATCAGCTTTGGCTCTATTTTATCTAAGTTCTTTAAAAAACAATTAACTTTACCAATCATCCGAATAATTTCATCCCTAGTTGTTGGAAAGGAAACTTGTAAAATTGGAATATTTTTCTGTTTAATCAACTTAACCACCAAACTATGATGATTAATGCATGAAACACTACCAAAAAGAATTAAATGATTTAAAGTATTATACATTTTTTTATAATTTTTAGGAGGTCTTCCAAGGATAACAGCTGCTTCTGCATTTGTTATAATATTATCATACAATGACATTCTACCTTTAACTCCAGATGGTGCTTCACCAGATACATATTTATTACCAACTAACGTTGATTCTTCAGTCATATTATATGGTGGAGCATCATAATCAACAGTACTCTCATCATAAGGATCTTTTGCTCTTAATTTTTCTTCACTAAGATTTGTAGGAGATAAATACTCATGGCCATTTTTACCAATCAAATGAACTATCATCATTGCAGCATCAGGAATAACAGCTACTTTCATGAATATAAATATAAATAATCGTATTGTTAAAAGTTACATAAAGGTGTTAAGATGGAAAAGTTTGATATTGTAATTATTGGTGCTGGTCCTGGTGGTTTAACAGCTGGAATATATGCAGGACGTCAAGGAACTAAAAATCTTATTATCGATAGGGGTTTAGCTGGAGGAATCGGTCGTGAAGTTCCGGAAATGGAAAATTATCCAGGTTTTGATAAAATTTCAGGTCTTGAGCTTGTCGGAATAATGAAATCTCAAGCAATTGAAAATTGTGAACTTCATGAAAACGAAAATGTATTAAAAATTATAAAAAACAAAGAAGATGATTATAATTTTATTATAAAAACAGATCAAAGCAACTACCTAACCAAAAGCATAATATTAGCAACAGGAAGCTCCCACAAACACTTAAATGTTCCGGGTGAAGAAGAATATTTGGGAAAAGGAGTGAGCTACTGTGCAACATGTGATGGGTTATTTTTCCAAAATAAAGATATTGTAATGGTAGGTGGAGGCAATAGTGCTCTTCAAGAAGCAATTTTTCTAAAAAACATTGGGGCAAATGTTACAATTGTACACAGGAGAAATGAGTTTAGAGCTCAAAAATACTTGCAAGATCTTGTTAAAGAAAATAATATCGATGTAATATGCAATGTAAATGTAGAAAAAATAAAAGGAGACATGCTTGTTAATACAATTGTTTTAAAAGACACAAATACAGGTGAGATAACTAATTTAAAAACAAATGGAGTATTTATAAGTATAGGATATATTCCACATATTGAACTTGCAGAACAATTAGGAGTTACTTTAAGTGAAAATAAACATATTATAACTGATAAAAATCAAAAAACCAATGTAGACTATTTATACGCAATAGGAGATGTGTGTGTTGGTCTAAAACAATGGGTAGTTGCATGTGGAGAAGGTGCAGTTGCTGCAACTTCAGCATATAGTGATATAAAAGAAAAAAATTAACTATATCTTTCAGATAGGAAGATATAAATAAAAAACGCTATTACTAAAACTACAATTACTGGCAATAACCACATGAATATTTTTAACAAAATTACAGCTACAAATATAGCAATTATAATAAACATTAAATCTTGAAGTTCCATATCAAATTATTATATTTTATGTGATATATAAACTTATAAAAATTTTTCAAATTTTAAGATTAAATTAATTTATCTTATTGGTAACTATTTAGTTTAAATTAAAAGTTAGATTTTTAAAAAAATTTAATAAATAAAAAAATTATAAATACTTATGTTAATTTATGGAGTAGAATATGACAATATTAGTTATTAATAACAAAGGCCAATATAATCATAGGATTCAACGTAGTTTACAATATTTAAAAATTCCATCACAATTAGTTCCAAATACATTAAGTATAGAAGAAATTGAAGCTAAAAATCCAACAGGGATTATTTTAGGCGGAGGTCCTTCTATTGAAGGAGCTGGAAATAGTGAAAAATACATTATGCACTTTGACATTCCAATTTTAGGAATCTGTCTTGGTCATCAATTAATCGCTAAAACCTATGGTGGAGAGGTATCTACATCTGAAACTGAAAGTTATGCTCAAGTTAAAATTAATATTAATAATGATGAAAACTTATTTAAATCATTGGCTCCAAAAATGACAGTTTGGTCTTCACATAAAGATGAAGTAAAAACTATGCCAAAGGAGTTTACTATATTATCTAGTTCTAATTTATGTGATGTTGAATCTTTTAAACATAAAGATAAAGATGTTTATGGAATCCAATTCCATCCAGAAGTACATCACACTCCTAAAGGATCTGTAATTTTTGAGAATTTCTATAATATCTGTAAAGAAAGGTGTAATAATGATTGATAATGCAGAAGATTTGCAAAAAAAAGCACTTGACTATAAAACTGGTTTAAAAAAACAATATGTTAACATTCTTATTGGTGATGAAGAATATAGATTTAGAATATCTGGAATAGGAGCTAAATCTGTTAAATTAGAAAAATATGTTAAATATGATGAAATCTTTGAAGCTATTGAAGCAGGTAACGATAATGGTTTAGAAGCAATTATTAAACAACTCATTGAAGATTATGAAGAAGAAGAGGAATAAAATGTTAGTTCCTGAAGAATTTATTGAAGATGCTATTCAAAAAATTAAAGAAAAAATTGGAGATGATAAAGCTATTATTGCACTTTCTGGTGGTGTAGATAGTTCTGTATGTTCTGTTCTTGTTCAAAAAGCTATTGAAAATAATTTAATAGCAATATTTGTAAACCATGGACTTTTAAGAGAAGGTGAAGTTGAAGAAGTAACTAACACTTTTAAAGACAGATTAAACTTTAATTATGTTGATGCTTCTGAAGAATTTTTAGATGCTCTTAAAGGAGTAGAAGATCCTGAAGAAAAAAGAAAAATCATTGGAAAAGTATTTATTGAGGTATTTGAAAGAGAAGCTGAAAAAACTGATGCTAAATACTTAGTACAAGGAACTATTGCTCCTGATTGGATTGAAAGTGAAGGTAAAATCAAGTCTCACCACAACTTAGCATTGCCAAGTGGAATGGTATTAGAAGTAGTTGAACCAATTCGTGATTTATACAAAGATGAAGTAAGAGAAATTGGTTTAAAATTAGATTTACCTGAGAAAGTTATTTATAGACAACCTTTCCCTGGTCCAGGATTAGCTGTTAGAGTTATTGGTGATTTAACCAAAGAAAAGCTTGAAATATGTAGAAAAGCTAATAAAATTGTTAGTGATGAAGTTGAAAAAGCAGGTATTGATAAAGAAGTTTGGCAATATTTCGCAGTTTTAACTGATACAAAAGCTACTGGAGTTAAAGGAGATCAAAGAGACTTTGGCTATTTAGTAGTTTTAAGAATTGTTAACTCTGTTGATGCAATGACTGCATATGTACCCGAGTTACCTTGGCAACTTGTTCAAAAAATATCTAAAAGAATTACTTCTGAAGTTTCTGAAGTTACTCATGTTGCACTTTCAATTAGTGACAAACCACCAGCTACTATTGAATTTGCTTAAAATTAAAGATATTACTTAATTAGTATTTATTTTTACTTTTTTTGATATATTATGAAAACCACTAAAAATGCATATCTTGCAAAGCTAACCGAACAAATTCAAATGAAGTCTGTTAAGATCGGACGTAATTTAGAAGGATCTACACCCCCATCTGTTTTTATTGGAAGATGGTCTTATCCTAAGGTTTATGCAGGTCCTATGATGTCTCCAGAATTAGGAGATACTGCAATTATGGACTCTCCTGAATCATGGATTGGTGAAAATAAAAGTCAAGAAGACATTATAAACTATCGTATGAATTTAGTTCGTGGAAAACATTTGATTAAAATTGATGATTTAGAAAATCCTTTTATTGAAAAACTTCAAGATATTTCTCTTGCATCAAAATCAATTGATAGTGAAGCAACATTTGGTAGTAGACCAACAGGTTCTATGCTTACAGAGGATAGTATGCCTCATGGTCCAAGTGCAGTTATTAAAAAATTTGATATTGATGCTGTTAAATGGGACAGACAACTTGAAAAAACCTATTATGACACCGATTTAAAAGCATCAGAAGCTGTTGTGAATTTACATGAAAAGAATGTTCCTTTTACAGCTGTGCAAAAAGCATTATCTGTTGGAGCTATTGGAAGTAAAAATAGAAGAAAATTAGTACCGACAAGATGGTCAATAACAGCGTGTGACTCTACATTAGCAGACCAATTCTTAAAAGAAGTTAAAAAATTCGATATTCTAGATACCTACAGATTATTTGAATTTGGAAGCCTTAATAATTACTATATAATAATTTTAACCCCAACTGAATGGCAATATGAATGGTATGAAGCATTTATTAAACTACTTAAAAATGAAGAATTAATATTTTCAGATTATGAAACAACTAAAGGTAAAAAAGAATACTCAATAGTTGGTGGATGCTATTACACCGCTAAAATGGCGGTACTTGATTATTTAAGAAACATCAAAAAACAATCAGGATTAATTATTTTAAGAGAAGCTTATGATGGATATGTTCCATTAGGCGTGTTTAATGTTCGTGAAAATATTAAGAAAGCAATGAAAACACAATATAAAGAATTTGAAACATTAAATGATGCTTTAAAATATAGTGGAGATATATTGAAAATACCTATAAGTAAATATGTTAAACAAGGAACATTGTTGAATGAAATGTTGCATACTAAACAAACTACATTAGATATGTACTTTAAATCCTGATAATATGTTCAAATTTAAAACAACACCTCAAGAAACAAAAAAAGTAATGTCTAAAGTTGCATCTGGCGAAATTAAAGACATTAACTTTGAAGATAAATGTAAAAATAAAATATCCTTACTTACTGGTCATGAGTTTAGTAAAATTACTTCAAGTGGGAATAATAGTATTTTTATTGCACTTTCAGCTATTGATGGACCTGTAATAATTCCAGATCAAGGTGGATGGCATGGATTTAAACAAATTGCTAAATTTTTAAATAAAAAAATTCTTACCTTAAAAACAGATTTAGGATTGATAAATACATCATATTTAGATGAATTAGACATTGAAAAAAATTCAGCTTTAATTTTTACTAGTTTTGCAGCTTATAGTGCTGAACAAGATGTTAAAAGTATTTCAAAATATTGTAAAAATAATGGAATTATAAGTATTGAAGATGCATCTGCTGGAATTGGAGATAAACAGCATAAACTTGGTTGTGGAAATTACTCAGACATTATTGTTTCATCTACCGGATCTCCTAAAATGATTAATGCTGGAAGTGGGGGATTTATAAGTACAAACAATGAAGAATTTTTTGATAAAACAAAACTTCCACAAAAATTAAGTAAAACTAATGAAATTATATGTGCAGGTATACATAATGAACTTAATAATGTTGCTGATAAATTAGAACTTACATTAAATGCTAATTCATATGTTAAAAAACATGTAGTAAATTCAATTTATGAAAATAAAAGAGGTATCAATACAATCATATTGAATGGTAAATATAAAGAGATAAGTTGGAAATTAAAAAAATTACTTCCAATTGATAAAAGTGGATTTATTACTAAATGCCCCAATTATAACCGTGTCAAATCAAAAGGACTATGCATTGAAATTAAAAACTTAGACTATAATTGTTTAGAAAAAGAATATTTAGATAAAATAATTGAAGCTGTTAATAATCTACAACAAGCTTAGTAATTTTATCAATAATAATGTTTTCAATAGATAGATTCTCTAGTTCATTTTGAGAAATTTCATAAATCTTAACTAATTTTTCAATATTAGGTTCTAAAACACTTTCATCAAAATCAAAAATTTCAGATAATTCAGATGTATAATCACCACAATTAATTAAAACAACACAAAGATTCATCTCACCTTTCTTAAGACCTAAAATTTTAAAAGCCTTAGAAATTTGTCTTTGAGCAGAACATCTTAAAGCTATTTCAACACTCAAATCATTAGCAAGGTTTTCATCACGATCAAATGCTAGAATAGCCTGATTAGCACCATGTAAAACATGTCTTTCACCAGCAATTGCATCTGCATTTAAAAGTTGAATAACTTCTCCATCTTTTTTAAGTTCATTAATTCTATTTAAAATATCATCAACAGAATCAATATAAGCTTTAAAACCTAAAACTTCAATTTTGTTATCCATAATCCCACTAATCTCTAAGTAATCTATTTACACCCGCAATATATGCTTTAACACTAGCATTAATAATGTCTGATTCAGTACCTCGTGCAGAAATAACCCTATCATCTTTTTGAAGTTTAATAATTACATCAATAAGTGCATCAGTACCACCAGTAATCGCATCTACATGATATTCAATAAAATTAATATCATTGAATATTTCTAAAGAATTAACAGCATTTATTGCTGCATCAACAGGACCAATACCAACACCGGCATTTAAAATTTCTTCTCCATCAACAGTTAACTTAACAGAAGCAGTAGGCATTACTTTATTACCTGATACAACAGTAACTTCATTAAATTTTATTCTATCTTCATGATTATTTTCTAAAACATCATCAGCAATTGCTTGTAGATCAACATCACTAACAGTTTTGCCTTTATCTGCTAATATCTTAACATTATTAAAAATTTCTTGAAGTTGATTTTTATTAACATTTAAACCCAATTCTTTTAATCTAGAATCTAAACCATGAGTACCTACATGTTTTCCAATAACAAACCTACGTTTTCTACCAACAAGTTCAGGAGTCATAGGTTCATATGTAGCTGAATTTTTAATAATACCATCAGAATGAATGCCAGATTCATGAGCAAATGCATTTTCTCCAACAATTGCTTTATTAGGTTGAATATAAACGCCAGTCAATCTAGCAACTAATTTAGAAATATCATAAATCTCATGAATATTAACATTGGTAGAAAATTCAGGATATAATCTATTAATACTAACAACACATTCTTCAAAAGAAGTATTCCCTGCTCTCTCACCAATACCATTAATAGTAGAGTGAAATTCACTAGCACCGCCTTTTAATGCAGCTAAAGTATTTGCAACAGCTAGTCCAAAATCATTATGACAATGAGCCACAAGTGGGACAGGAAAACCATTTAATTGATTAAATAACTCAAAAGAAGAATCTGGTGTTAATATACCAACAGTATCACAAACACATATTCTATCAACACCACAATCAATAGCATTTGAATAAACCTGTTTTAAAAACTCAATATCACTTCTAGATGCATCTTCAGCAGATAATTCAACAGATAAACCATGGTCTTTACAATATTCAATAGCATTATTAGATAAAGAAATTAGTTTATCCTTTGTCATGTTTAATTTATCAAAAATATGCAAATCAGATGTTGGAACTACAAGATTAACTGCATCAACATCACATCCTAAACAATAATCAATATCAACTGTTAAAGGTCTTGAAAAACTAAGTATCTCTGCATTGAATCCTTGTCTAGTAATCTCTTTAATTGATTGCCTTTCACCTTCAGAAGTAATTGCAGACCCCGCTTCAATAAAATCGACACCAATTTCATCAAGTTTAGTTGCAATTCTTAATTTCTCTGATGTAATTAAAGAAACACCTGGAGTTTGTTCTCCATCTCTTAAAGTAGTATCAAAAACTTTGATGTTCATCAAAATCACCTAAAAACAATGATAAAATGAAAAATAAATATAAAAAAAATAAGTAAAGTAAGTATGTAATAGAGAAAGCTTGCAGCGAAATGAAATTCCCATAGAAAACCATAGTACACAAACAAAACACAAAAGGACTTCACTACTGGGATCGAAACGAGACCAGGTATAACCCCCATGCTATGACCGCAATACTTACTCTATTAACCAATGATATAAATGCAAATAAATACAATTTCCAGTGCATTTTCACCCTTACTGTTAACACCTAACCAAATCATTACTAGACTAGAAATAAAGTATTAAAAGAAAAAAAAAACAATCTTTCATTCAATAACAAGTCTACTAACGACTTATAAAATAATGCAAGCGAACAATTGGAAGCAGCGGACTCAACAACTCGGAACAATTACCTCGAAGCTTACATCCCTACCCCA
>NZ_LWMU01000079.1 GCF_001639275.1 Methanobrevibacter oralis | reverse complement strand
TAATGCTTTAAATCAGCTTTAACTTCATGAATTTTAGAAAGTGGGATATCTTTATTAATATAAGCATTTCTACTCATATTACTATTTTAGTCACATTTAATATAAATATTTTTTGTCTAAAACTATAATCAAAAAATAATTTATCACTTAAGTTTTTGAAAGTGCCATCTAAGAACTAATTAATAACACTATTATAATATGAAAAGATATAATAAAAATTTTCAGCTAAAAATTCTTAAGTTTCTAGGAATGGTAATTTCACTATTTTAAATCATATTGAATTTAAAATAAAAAAATAATAAATTATTATCCAACTAATCTAATGTTGGATAATTAGGGCTTTCATTTGTGATTAATAAGTCATGAGGATGTGATTCTTTAATACCACTACTTGTAATTCTTACAAATTGTGCTTTTTCCTTCATAGCTTTAATATTTTCAGCACCACAATAACCCATTGAAGACTTTAATCCCCCTACTAATTGGAATAAAATTTCATTAACTGTACCTTTATAAGGTACAGCACCTTCAATTCCTTCAGGAACATATTTAGTATGGTTCATTTTACTTTTATTACTTTGGAAGTATCTATCAGATCCACCATCAAACTCACTAGTCATTGCACCCATAGAACCCATTCCACGGTATTTTTTATATTGCTTACCGTTCATAACAACAATTTCTCCAGGAGCTTCATAAGATGCTGCAAGTAAATTTCCAAGCATTACTGCATCTGCTCCAGCACCAATTGCTTTTGCAACATCCCCAGAGTATCTAATACCTCCATCTGCAATAACCGGAACGCCAGATTCACTAGCTACATCTGCAACATCAGAAATAGCAGTTAATTGAGGTACTCCTACACCTGCAACAATACGAGTAGTACACATTGAACCAGGACCAATACCTACTTTAATTGCGTCTACACCTCTCGAAATTAAATCTTCTGCAGCTTCAGCAGTAGCTATATTACCTACACATAATTCAGCATCAATATTATCTTTAATAGTCTCAGTGAATTTAACAACATTCATATTATGAGCATGAGCACAATCAATTGAAATAATATCTGCACCTGCTTGATCTAATGCCATAGCCCTGTCTAAATCAAATGGTCCTGAAGCAGCAGCAACCAAATAATTTCCATCTTTATCTCTTGATGCATTAGGATATTGAGATTGATTTAAAATATCTTTAATAGTAATAATTCCAACTAATTTAGAATCGCGAAGAACAGGAAGTCTTTCAACTTTATTTTCATAAGCAATATTTAACGCTTCTTCAGCAGTAATTGGTTCTTCTACAGTAACAACATCAGAAGTCATGATGTCTTTAACTGTTTTATTAGGTTCTACTTTAAGAACTGGCCTAATATCTCTTTTAGATATAATGCCAATAATCTTATCATTTTCAACAACAGGAAGGCCGCTAATCAACTCATCATTCATTTTAGCTTGAACTTCAGATATCGTAGATTCAGGAGTTATTGTAACAACGTCACGAATTGTTAAATCTTCAGCTGATTTTACCTTTTTAACTTCTTCAACTTGTCTTTCTAAAGAATTGTTTCTATGAATTACTCCTATACCACCTTCTTGTGCCATAGCAATAGCAAGTTCTGCTTCAGTTACAGTATCCATAGCTGCACTTAAAACAGGAATATTTAATTTAATACCTTTTCCTAATTCAATTTTAGTATCAATGTCTTTAGGTTCAACACAACTTGCATTAGGTGTAAGTAAAAAATCATCAAAAGTATAAGACATTCTAGCTTCCATAACTTTTTTAGAATACATTTTAACACCTATTCAAATGAATCACATAATTCTTTTAATTCAGCTACAGCATCATGGTGTATTTTACCGGTATTTCTATCACCACCAACACATGCAGCACCTCTAATTCCCACTACATCACAACCAATATCATTTAAAGGTTTTAGTTGTTCTTTTTTAACAGATCCTGCAAGTGCAGTTTTTAAACCATAGCTATGAGTTTCCTTAACAAATTCTTCTAATTTTTCCAAATCTAAATAATCAAACAAAGTATGACCATCTTTAACAGCAGTATCTAACATTGCTAAATCACAATTAGCATCCCTAGCTATTTTTGGAATTTCCATAGGTTCTACTGCACCTACACGATGTGCATCAGCATATCCTGCAGCTACAATAGTTGTATTTGGACTAATATCTTTGATAGTCTTAGAAACATTAGACATTACTTCAACTGCTTCATCATGATTTTTAGTTCCATATAATCCTACTTTAATGTAATTTGCTCCAGAAACATGAGCACCCATTGCTGCTAAAGAAACAGTCCCTGGTTTATAAGGTACATCTCCCAAAGTTGCACTAACAAGTTTATCTTCAGGAGTTAATTCCCTAATTTCCTTAATAACCCATGGAAAATTAGCACCTAAAGACCCTTCTTTAGGATTTTTAACATCAACAATGTCTGCTCCCCCTTCAATAGATTCAAGAGCTTCTTCACGATTTATAGGACTTATTAATAGAAGCATGTATTTCCTCCAGTTTTTAAAATTTAAATAATAATTATAATATTAAGCTATTACATTTTCATTATTTATAATAGTATTGTTTTTTAGCAATGCCGTTCCTAATTTTTTTAATTATTCCTCTTTTATTCATTGTTATGCTACAAAAAAGTAATAACAATTAGATTGACAACATTGTGTTTTTTAGAATAAAAATGAATTAATAAGGAGAATCGTTTTTAGAAATCTTCTTTTTAATTTTACCATGAGCTTTTGGATAAAATCCTAAATCGACAGCAGATTTTCTTATATTTTCAAGAATTTCATTTGTTGGAATAGATACTGGACAATTTAAAGTGCAAAGACCACATAAAGTACACATATAAAGTCCAGAATTAAAACAAACCTCATCATCCTTAATAAATTTAGAAACCGCCACACCACGACCGCCTAAGTAATTATTAAATCCAAATTCATTACCTACTGCATTATAAACTGGACAATGAACAACACAATTTCCACAACCAATACACCATAAACATTCAGGTGATGCATCACTTCTTCCATTATCTAAGAGAATTACAACTACTTTTTCAGATCCATACATATTTTTCAAAAGTTTTTTTTCAATATCTGCTGTTTTAGATGGACCCGATACAATATTTACATAAGATGTAACATACTTTCCTGTTGCATAAATTGTTTCAAGTTTAGAAATGGAAATTGCATCCTCAATAGATGGTACAATTTTATCAATTCCAGCTACAATTATATGTAAATCTTTTAGTGAAACTAAAGAAATATTACCCTCATTATGCACCATTACAATAGAACCCTCTTCAGCAGCAATTGCATTAGCTCCACTTATACCTACATTAGCATTTTTTATACGATTTAGCACATCTTTTTTTACAACATTCATAATTTCATAAGCATCCTCTTTAACATTTGAATTTAGAGAACTATTAACTATTTTTGTTATTTTAGATATATCTAAATGAGAAGCAGGACCTGTTGGATGAACTGGTGCATTATCTGTTTTTTTAAGCTGTAATATTCTATCTCCTAAATCAGTGTCAATAATTTCAAATCCCCTACTATTAAAAATTTCTTTAAAATTAATTTCACCTAAAGTATTTGATTTAGATTTAGCTATAATTTTTGAATCAAAATCTTTAATTAAATCCTGAATAATATCAATTGCATCATTAGAACTTTTAGCAAATTTAACTTCAATATCATTTCTTTTAAAGGAATCAATAGCTTGATTTAGCAGCTTTTGAGAATTTTCAATTGATTCTTTTTTAATCTCACAAACTCTTTTTTCAAGACGTTTAACAGAAGGAGAATCTTTAATATTTGATGATCTTGATTTAACAGTATTAAATGATTTTCTCATTGTTTTAAGTTCACTATTTTTCATTTAATCCTCCATATTTTACTAAAAATTCCGTTAAATCCAACACTTCTAAGTCATGATCTTTTAAATTAAGTTTACAAAAAGGACATGAAGTTATTAAAGTTTTACAATCAGTAGCTTTTGCTTGATTAATTCTAGATTCAACCATTTGATTGGTAATTTCAGGATAAGCAGATTTAACTCCTCCTCCTGCACCACAACATAGACTATTTTCACGAATATTTTTCATTTCGCATAAATTAGCTACAGATTCAATAACATTACGTGGTTCATCAAAAATTTTACAATGCCTTCCTAAGTGGCATGAATCATGGTAGGTAACTTCTAAATCATTTTTAGATAAATTAAGTTTTCTTTCAACTATTAATTGATTAAGTAATTGGGATATATGCATAACATTTAAATCATCATAATCTTGAAGTAATGTTTTATAGCAGCCTGCACAAGATGTTATAATAGTTTCATCACCAAAAATTTCAGTGTTTTTTTTAATTTGAACTTGTGCCTCTTTTTCAAAGCCAGTTCTAAGTAAAACTGACCCACAACATTTTTCATTTTCCAAAATACGATAATCAACATCTGCAAGTTTTAACAATTTTTCTGTAGCTTCTTGGATTGTTGTTTGTTTTTGCCTTGCAGTACACCCTCTAAAATAAATCATATAACCTATTCTTCCTCATCAAGTTGAATTTCATTGTTTAAAGCTATTTCTTTTACTAATTCATTCATATCCTCTTGCATTTTATCTAATTTAAAATAAAGTTTAAATATTATGTAAAAAAGAACAACAAAAGCAACCATAATAATAAAATCAAGTCCTCTGTTTATTCCAAAAATCTTTGCAAAAATCATACTTGAATTAGGAAAAATTGAAAATACAATAACAAAAATCCAAAATATATTCCATAAAGATAAAGTAAATAATGAAATTCTTTCATTTAAATAACGATAAGCAAATGAAACAATAGCTAATATAGCAATTATCGGAAGAATTATAGAATATAATAACATTTTTTCACCTTACTAAAATTGATCTCTAATCATTTGAATTAATATTTTTATTGCAGCTTTTAAATTTGTTCCTTTAGCTTGAGTTTCTGGTGTATAAATTGTTTCGATTGGAACTTCTTCAAATTTAATACCATTATCATTAATTTCACGAATAAACTCAGAAGAAATCAAATAACCTCTAGCATTGATTGTAATTTTATTTAAAGCATCTAATGTTAAAGCTCTAAATCCGGTTTGTGAATCACTTACATCTACTTTATAAAATATTTTAGTTAAAAGATTCATAACCAAATTAGCAAAACCTCTAGATTTTGGCATGTCAGATAAAGGTCTAACTCCAATAACCGCTTGTGTTTTTCTAGTAACTAATGGTTTTAAAACAGGTTCTAAGTCATCAACTGAATGTTGTCCATCTGAATCCATATTAACAATAAATTTTGGATTGTATTTTAAAACAGCTTTAAAACCTGTTTGCATAGCTACTCCCACTCCACGATTAATAATATGGGAATAAATAAATATATCATTAGAATATTTTCTTTTAAACTCCTTTAAAATATCTAAAGTATTATCAACTGAACCATCATTGACAACAAGCACTTTAAAGCCTTTTTGAATAATTGCATCTAAAACTGGTTTAATTCTTGTTGCTTCATTATACGCTGGAAGAATAACATAAGTATTTTGTTTGTCTTCCATTGACATTTTAAAATCTTTATCATTTTCCATTATATGCACTTTATATTATTTATAGTGGACCTGCATCTTCTTTTCCTTCTCGTACACCCATTCCAGCTTCTTTTCGCATGATTTTTGGATGAAACATCATTTTAATTAAGTTTCTAGCATGCTCACGAGCCCTATTCTCTGCTAGTTTTTTAAGTTCTTTTGGATTTTCCTCTTCATTTTCATGGACAAATACCTCTAAAATATGAGTATTAGTCATTAGTTGAGCATTAATAAGACCAGTTGATGCTTCATGAGCACACATCTTATCCTTTTCCATAGGCCCTGGCATTCCAAGTGCCATTACAATATCACAATTTTCCTCTTCAATGAGGATTTTAGCAGTGACAGGTAAATCTTTAACACCTGGAACAGTTTCGCGAATAATTGTTAAGTCTGTAGCATTATTTTTTAATTCATCAATAGCTACTGCTGCCATATCAAAGCGAGCAAATGTTGTATCACAAATTCCAATCCTCATAACTTCACCATTATATTATGGAGTTTGTAATTTTTAATATATAACTTTAATTAATATATAAAGTAGTTAAGATGAAAAAATATTCCGTATTTTAATATATAATTATAAAATATTATTAAAAAAGTGATTATTTTTAATCAAAATATTAAACATTTTATTAAAAAGTCTTATTTTTAAGGTTATTTTCTACTTAGAAAGATGTCCAGTAAAATTAATTTTTATTAAAAATATTGTTTTTTAGCAAAAAACATAGCAAACAAAACTTGAGGATGTGACACAAAATTTTTAATTGATTTTTGTGTTTTATGATTTTTTATATTTTTTCTTATTTTTAGTTGTTTTTTCCTGTTTATTTCGTTATATATTCTTTTTAAGTTGTAACCGATTGTGTATAATTTAAATTCTGTGTTTGTGTTTTTTATTTCTGTTGTTATGAATTCATGGAGTTTTATATTTTGTTTTAGTGTGCAAATGACAATTCTGTGGTTTTTGATCATTTTTTGTGCCCAGTCTGTTTCCATTTTCCGTTACATTCTGATTTTAGAAGGGTTTTCATAGTCTTGAATTGTTCTGTAGTTCTTTTTCTTGCAGCAGATTTCTTTCATGATGTATTTTTTGCATTTGTTTGTCTGGTAAGTTATTCTTTGTTTGTTTTTGTATTCGTATGTTTTTCTTCGATATAATATTTCACCTAAAGGGCAAATATAAGCTTTCAATTTTTGTATTATAGTAGAAATTGTCTTTTTGAAATGGTTTTTCCCATAAATTGTGCTTTTTTCTTTTCTTGAGAGTTTTCTAGTGGATATGTATCCATCTAAGCCTTTTTCTTCTATACAGGTTGTGTTTTCATCAGTTGAATATCCATTATCTGGACTGAATTGGAAATTAGAAGGTAATTCCTCGTAGATTCCATCTAAATTGGTTTTTAATTGTTCTATTGATGGAATTAATTCGAAATGGTCAGTTGGATTTTGTGTAATGTATGATGAGAGTATTATTACTTTGTATTCATCCACAATGGTTTGTACATTGTAATCCCATTCCCATTTGCCTTTTTTATTCATTATCAAGCAAGCATCTGGGTCATTAATGATTATTACATCTTTTGGTGATTTTTTTTACTTTTTCTTCGAGTTCGTTAAGTTTTTTTAAAATTTTTTTTCTGCTTGTTTTAAAAGATTTAAACTTGAAGAAACACAATTTATCTTTGTTTCTATTATTTTTAGAAGATTCTTGAATTTCTTTTTACTGTTTCTTTGAATTTTTTTTATCAGTTAATGATTGGGAACTGAATTTCCAGATTCATCTCCAATTTCTTCATCTTTTTGTTGATCAAGTTCAATATTTTTTTTCAAGGTGTCCTTTCATGATTTTGATTTGGTTTTCATCAGTTAATTATGTTAATTGATGTTTTTGCTTTGATTTTAGTTCCATCTAAGCTCAAATGATGGATTTTTATTAAATCATTTTTTTGCAATTTTTGAATGTTTCGTCGTTAACATAGTCTAATTTATATTATCATCTTTTAAAACCATTAATAAAACAACCATAAATATTAATATCTATAATAATAGGTTTTACTTCATATTATATAAAATTAAAGGAAAATTAGTCTATTAAAATTTAAAAAAAAATTGTGACTTCGTGTCACATTCTCAAAATATAAAAAAATAATAAACAAGCAAAAAATTATTACTTAAAGTAATATAGTTATGATATGGATTTTAAAAAAAATTAATTCATATTTAATAAACTAAGAAATTTATCACAAGCTTCATCAATATTTAAAGGATAGTCCCCACTCATATCAATTCCTTTATTTTCAAGTTTATGAAAAACTTCAGTAATAATAGGAATCTTTAAATTAGCTTTTTTCAGAATATTTGGTTGAGCAAAAATCTCTTTTGGAGTTCCTTGTGAAATAATATGACCATCTACTAAAACAAAAACTTTTTGAGCATAATCCGGAACTAAATCAATATCATGAGTAGATATAATTATAGTAATCCCTTCATCGTTAAGTTCTCTTAATAACTTAATTAAATTAGTAACTCCTTCTGGATCAAGCCCAGCAGTTGGTTCATCTAAAACCATTATTTCAGGTTTCATTGCAAGAATTCCTGCAATAGCTACTCTCTTTTTTTGACCTCCGCTTAAATGATGAGGTGCAGACTTTTCATAACCATTCATTCCTACACGAATTAAAGCTTCTTCAACTCTATTTTGAACTTCTTCCATTGATAAGCCTAAATTTAAGGGACCAAAAGCCACATCTTCTTCTACTGTAGGAGCAAATATCTGATCATCAGGGTTTTGAAATACAATACCAACTTTTTGTCTAAATTTAAGTAAAGACTTTTTATCATATTTAAGTTCTTCACCATCAATAAAAACTTTACCTTCATCTGGTTCATATATACCATTTAAATGAAGGAATAAAGTTGATTTGCCCGCTCCATTTTTACCAAGAATTGCAACCATTTCTCCCCTTTCAATTTTTAAATTAACACCTTTTAATGCTTGATAATCATCATTATATGAATATTTTAAATTGTTAACTTCTAACATTATTAATCCTCTCTTTTAACTGGTTTATAAACTGGAAGTTCGCCTGTATATCCTCTTGAATCAAGAGAATTTTGTAATGTTTCACTTTTATCAAGAGATCTTAAAAATATTGTACTTCCAAGTGCTCCTAAAGATTCAAATGTTGATTTTGTTGTATGATATCCTAATCTTGTTTGCTGTGCTTTTTGCATTGTATCAAGCTCATTTAAAAATATAAATATTGTATTATACATTAAAAGTGCAATTTCAATAAATATTTTTGGAACTTTTAGAGAAGCTAAACAATGCAATATTTTAGCTATTGGTGTAGTTAAAGCTAGAAATCCTAAACATGGCAAACATCCAATTACTCTAAAGAAAGTATATACTCCATAATGTAGAGAATCAGTTGTAACTACAATACCAAAAATTCCTGTTTCATAGATTACTTCACCTTTACCAAAGAAAAATACCAAAAATATACAAGTTAATACAACAAAAAGCATTGGAATAGAAAGAAACTTTAAATATGATTTATAATTAATTTTTGCTATAAATAATATTAAAATTGACATAAAAGTAAATACACAAATATCAACAATTAAATTATCCATTGCTAAGGTAAAAATAAGAAATATTACTGTAAAAAACAACTTAAAATATGGATTTAATTCACTTAAAGCATTATGATGTGCAATATAATCCATATCAAATTTCATAAAAAATCACTAAAAAAATAAAAAAAGCAAAGAAGAAAAATTATTCTTCTTTACCTTGTCCTCTCCAATAACCAAATGCATAACCAATAATTATAGCACCTATAGCTGCTTGAAGAGCAAATAATAAACTTTCAATTTCTCCACTAGGTGGTTCCCATATAGCTCCAGCCCATGGTTCATAACCAGTACTTTCTACAACTTCACCAGCTGCATCATCAGACCCACCAAAGTATCCTTCATCTTCACCAAGGCCATTAAACATTGCTAATGGTGCGATGAATATTACAATACAAACGATTGCTAATATTATTAATGTTGTTCTCTCCATTTAAATCACCTATGCCTCATTAGGAGCTAAAGCATTGAGCTTAGCTAATAATTTTGGTTTGTAAGCTTTTAATCTGTCCCAAATAATCACAGTTAAAATACCTTCCCCAATAGCTAATGGTATTTGAGTTACAGCAAATACAACCAAGAAATTAGTTAATGCTCCAGTAAATGTAGGAGCTGGGAATGCAAAAGCTAATTGGAATGAAGTAGTTACATAAGTTAATAAATCACCTAAAAATGCTGCAAAGAAAATTGCAATGGTTGATGAAATATTAGCTTTTGTTAAACCTTTGTAAATAATCCATGCAACCAATGGTCCAACAATACCCATTGAAAAAATATTTGCACCTAAAGTAGTTAATCCTCCATGAGCAAGTAAAATTGCTTGGAAAAGAAGAACAATAGTTGCTAATACTGCAGTTACTGCAGGACCAAATAATGCTGCACCTAATCCGTTACCACAAGGATGAGAACAACTTCCAGTAACAGATGGTAATTTCAAAGATGATAAAATGAACATAAATGCACCACTTACAGCAAGTAATGCTTTAGATTCAGGTGTTTCATCCGTAATCTTTTTAATTTGTAATATACCATAAGCAACAACGATTAATGATATAACAAACCATACTATACACCATTCTAATGGTAAATAACCTTCCATAATATGCATGTCAAAATTCCTCCGTAAATATCAAAATAAATTGATAGAATTGTCAATAAAAACTTAAATAATAGCTAAAAAAACTAAAGTTTTATTGATAATAATTATTTATATCTTATTAGTATATAAATATATGTATCAAATCAATATTAAAATTTAAAATAAAATAAGAAAAATAAAAATTTTCTACAATGGAAAAACATGCACTGGCATTTCATCATATATAAAGATATAGATTTTAATATCGGATTTTAATAATAGGAGAATAGGAATGGAAATTAAGAACAACTTGATTTTAGCATTAGATGTATTGAGTGGAAAAAAAGCCATTGAAATATGCAATCAATTAACCGAATATATCGATACAATAAAAATAGGTTATCCGCTAACTTTAGCTGAAGGAATTTCAATTATTGGTATCTTAAAAGAAAAATTTGATTTTAAAGTAATCTGTGATTATAAAGTTGCAGATATTGATGCTACAAACTCTAAAATTTGTAATCAAACATTTAAAGCAGGAGCTGATGCAATAATTTGTCATGGATTTGTCGGATCTGATAGTGTTCAAGCATGTTTTAACAGTGCCAAAAAATATGATAAAGAATTATTTTTACTTACTGAAATGTCGCATCCTGGAGCTAAAGAGTTTTTACAAAAAAATGCTGATGCAATAGCTCAAATGGGAGTAGATATGAATATTAAAAATTATGTTGCACCAGCTACAAGACTTGATAGATTAAGGGAAATTAGAAATATTGTTGGTAATGATGCATACATTATCTCTCCAGGTGTTGGAAAACAAGGCGGAGATGCTAAAAAAACATTAAAATATGCTAATGCAATTATTGTTGGAAGAAGCATATATGAATCTGATAATCCTAAAATTGCATGTGAAAATTTAATCAAAACATTAAAATAAACTAAAATTATTTTAGGCACTGTCAATTTGTTAGCTCTTGGTCATATTTTTTTAGTTTTTTTCTTTTTCTTTGATTTTTTTTTGTGTTTTATGTTGTGTTTGTGAAAAGATTTAAATATTAGTTGTTGTTTTCTTGTTGTGATGGGTTTTAATACTAGTTTTTTGCGTTTTTTATTTCTTTTTAAATCTTTCTAATTTTTGA
>NZ_LWMU01000078.1 GCF_001639275.1 Methanobrevibacter oralis | reverse complement strand
TGGGGTAGGGATGTAAGCTTCGAGGTAATTGTTCCGAGTTGTTGAGTCCGCTGCTTCCAATTGTTCGCTTGCATTATTTTATAAGTCGTTAGTAGACTTGTTATTGAATGAAAGATTGTTTTTTTTTCTTTTAATACTTTATTTCTAGTCTAGTAATGATTTGGTTAGGTGTTAACAGTAAGGGTGAAAATGCAGGATTATTATATTTTATTAATTTTCATATAGGTTTGTAATATTAGATATTGCGGTCATAGCATGGGGGTTATACCTGGTCTCGTTTCGATCCCAGTAGTGAAGTCCTTTTGTGTTTTGTTTGTGTACTATGGTTTTCTATGGGAATTTCATTTCGCTGCAAGTCTTTTTATATACAAATCTTTTACTTTATTATATTCATTTTCATAATGATGGGTATTGCGGTCATAGCATGGGGGTTATACCTGGTCTCGTTTCGATCCCAGTAGTGAAGTCCTTTTGTGTTTTGTTTGTGTACTATGGTTTTCTATGGGAATTTCATTTCGCCGCAAGCTCATTATCATACTAATTTGTCCTATTTCTAATCTATTTTTATAATTTTATTAATTAAGAAATAGTTAAATATTATTTTTAACATATATTATTAATGTCATATCATTTTAAAATGACTAATGCCAATGGTCCTTTTATGAGGGAAGTTGATGCTGTCTATGATTAGAAGAAACCCAGCATTAGATAGGCTGCCAGTTTCGAGGGTTACTCGAGGAGGGAAGGGTATTCTACCGATGATTCATGAGAGTTAGTATACTGGCAAAAGAAAATATTGAAAACTATAAGCATGGATTTCTCCAATAAATAGTTTAATTGAATATTTATCTTTTGTTTTGATTTATTTAACCATTCATTCTTTAAATTTGCTTATAAGGATAGATTCCTTTTTCACTAAATTCAAGTTCTAACCATCTTTTAAGAATTGGTTCGGATATTTCATATTTATTATTATTTAACAGGATTAATCCTTGGTTTTGAAGATTTGTTAAGTAATTACTTAATGATCCTGGAGATATTTCTAATTCATTTGAAATATCAATTCTTCTAAGGGGTTTTTTAAGAAGTATGATTATTATTGTTTGTTCTCTGAATGTTAATCTTGTCCAGATATTTATTAAATGTGAACTAATTGCTTGAATCTTTTTGTCAAAATATATTTTAATTTGATTTTCATCTAATTCTTGGTTGGTTGGTAGAAGTGATGCGAAGATATTGACATATGATGGAATTCCGGATGTACATTTGTAAAATCTATCAAATCCATCATCAGTAAATAGAATTTGCGGTGCTTTTGTAGATAGGTATGATTTAACAGTTTCTTTTTCAAAAGGGTTTAAATGCATGGAAATTATTCGCCCGCCAAATGCTCCATTTTGTCCAGCAATTTCTGAGATTAACCTATCTTGTAAACTCATTGATCCAGAAAAAATATAAGCTACATTTCTTTGATTTTGAATATAACTTCTCATTTTCCATAAAAATGATTCTTTATATTTATTTAATTCTTTGATAATTTGAAATTCATCAATAAATATTAATATCCCTTTAATTTTGTTTTTTTCATATAATTTTTCAGGTAAATCGAATACAAAATCAACAAGCTTTTCGGTGTTTGTTTCTTTTGAAAAAATTGGAATGGGTATTTTATCAATGGTTATGAAATCTTTAATTTTAAAATCATTTGATTTAAAATATTTTTCTATTTGTTTATCTAATGTGTTTAATTTTTTATTTTTTGCTTCTCTAATCAATTCTTTAAAATAATGTTCCATTAATCCATTAATATTCATTTTATTTTTCTGAAAACATTCTGATTTTGAAAAATCAATATAAACAACTAAATATTCGTCATCCAATTGCCTTTTTAATTTTTTAAGAAATACTGTTTTTCCAACACCTCTTATTCCAGTTAATAATAAATTTGGTGCATGACCTTTGCTTGTTGAGTCTAGAAGATTTTTTATATTGTGTAATTCATTTTCTCTGTTATAAAATTCATCATCTGTTAAATTTTGATTGTTTCCCCATGGTAAATCAGTCAATATACCACCCCAATAGTACTATAATTGTTAGTATATATTATAAAATTTATTATATATAATTTATGCTAATAATTTTAATGGATACTATAACTTATAGCATATTTTTATCATGCTAAAAATTTTAGCACATTAAGAGTGATGTGATATCATAAGAAGTTGTTCAATGAATGATAGAAAAACCCATATACCACCTAATTCACCCCTATTTGAGACAAGGACATACAGGTGGAACTTAAAAAAGAAGTTTTTACCTTTTAAGCCTTCAACTTATACTCTATGTAATTTTTTAAGCTATTCACTAATAATTTCTTTTAAGAAATATCAAAATCAATTGCAGTAGCTATAAGTATTAAATATTAAGGTATACAGGCAAAACTTTATTCTGTTCTTATAAATTTTATTACTATATAAATTCCTAATGCAACACTTATCACAAAACCAACTAATCCCAATACTGGAATGTCCATGAATCGTGGTCCCTTATCTGCTAAAATAGCTAATGATGATCCAACAATTATTGCTGATAATATAATTGAAATTGATAATTGATTTGTTATATTATGAATATTTTCATGTTTTAGGTTAACGGTGATGTTTCCTTCTTCTATTTTTGATAAAGTATTGTTTATCGTGTTTGGCAGATTTTTAGCTAAATGTTCTAATTGTAATAGGTAATTTGTAGAGACTTTGATTAATCTTTCAGGTTTATATTTATCTTTGATTATGTTTTTTGATAGTTTCTTTAACTCACTACTTGTATTAAAATCGGGATCTAGTTTTCGCCCAGTTTCTTCAATTAATGCAATGCCTCTTCCTATCATTACAAATTCTCTAGGTAATATTATATTATTTTTGATCATTACTTTAAGAAGATCTTGCATTCCTCCATTGATGTTTTTAAGATTACTTCCATAATATCTATTTAATAAATCATTAATATCTGCTTTTAGATCAGGCGTATTTTGTGATACTGTAATGATATCCATATAAATTAGTTGATTTATAATATTGTCTGTGTTTCCATTTATTAGAAGTATTATTAATTCTGCTAGGTTTTCTCTAAAATCATCATCTAATATTCCCATCATACCTTCATCTATGTAGCATAACTTTTTATCTTCAGTTATCATCATATTTCCTGGATGAGGGTCCGCATGGAAAAATCCATCAATCATTATTTGTTTAAAATAAGATTTTGCACCATATTTTGCGATAAGTTTTTTATCGTATCCGGGATAATCCTTTTCTATAAATTTACTAACTTCTATTCCATTAATTAATTCCATTGTGATGATTTTTTTGGTACAATATTCGTCATATGTTTTAGGTATGTGTATATAAGGTATTTTCCTGAAATTTTTGGATAATATTTCCATATTTCTTAATTCATTAATATAATCAATTTCTTTAAATATTGATCTTTCAAATTCACTTATAATTGCAGGCAGATTATATGTTCTTGTTTGATAAACGTATTTATCTAGTTTTTCAGCTAGAAATTTCATTATTTTTATATCGGATTTTATTGTTTCTTCTGCTTTTGGTTTTTGAATTTTAATAGCTACTTTTTCATTTGTTTTGCATAATTTTGCTTTGTAAACTTGTCCAATTGATGCGGATCCAATTGGTGTTTCATCTATTTCACAATAAATTTCATCTATAGGTTTTCCAAGTTCACTTCCGATTACTTTTTTGATTTCATTAAATGGTGTGGTTGGAGTGTTATCTCTTAGTTTTTCAAGTTCTTCTGCAATTTCAATACCTACTAAATCCGGTCGAGTACTTAACATTTGGCCTAATTTAATATAAGTTGGCCCTAATTCTTCTAAAACTTTTTTAATTCTAATTGGGAGTGATTCATCAAGTAAATCTTGAGATTTCTTATTTTCGTTTTTCATTAATGGAAATTTTTTAATAAATGTGTTCTCTTCGATTAAATGTCCAAAATCATTTTTTTTAAGAACCTTGTAGATTTCATTTAATCTTTGAATGTTTTTATTTTGAGGATTATTTATTATTTTCATTAATAAAAAATTAGTTAAAAGTTATATTTAATTATTTTAGAATTTTTCTAATATTCTTGAATATACAACTTTTAATTCATCATCGGATTTTTCGTAAATTCTTTTTAAAATCAATTCAGGAGTACTTTTAGCAAGGAAATTTATTTTTGGTGTTCTATCTACTATTAAATTATATTCTTCATCTAACCCTCTGGCTTCTATTCCATCGACTCTGATATCTGTATAGTTCATTAATTCTCTTGCCATATGTGTTACAATAATTCCATATGAATTTGATTCTTTAATCATATCAATGAATGTGGATATGATTTTTACAGCTGCTTCGAGTTCTGTTATTCCTTCAAGTTCATCTAATAATACTAATTTAACACTATCTGTTGTTACAATTGGTATAAATACATTTAAAAATGATTCAAAAGCACCTGCATCAAGGGATCTTTTCTTTGAAAAATGGTAGATTTCATCGAATAGTTTTATTTGAGCATTGTCTGCACTTACTGGAAGCCCCATTTGTGCCATTATTGAAATTTGAGTTAATGTCTCAAGTAGTGTGGTTTTACCTCCACTGTTTGCTCCTGTTAGAAGTGCTATATTTTCATTTTTTGTTAACTCATAGTTAATTTTTTGAACATGGTCTTTATCTTTTTTTAATGCCAGTTCTAAATGTAGTGCTCCTTTAAGTTTAATTTCATCTTTAAATTCAGGTCTGCATAAGTCATATTCGTATGCAAAGCTGCCTAAACTGAATTCATAGTCAAATTTTATTACATCTTCAACTTCTTTTATAGCTTTTTGCTTTATTGCATTTAATTGAACAGCTGCACTTTTTTTAATATCAAAAATATTATTTTCTTTTTTAGATGATTGTTCTAGGGTTACCCTTTGAATTTCTGCATCATCAATTTCAATCGGATACTTTCTTAAAAATGGATCAAAACTTAATCCGGTTTTTTCCCTAATGATATCTTTTCGTTTATTGATAATTTCATCAAATATTTTACTGATTTTTGGAGGAAAATTATTATTTAATAAGTTAAGAATTTCATTTCCTTCAAGATCAACATTTTTTATAGATTTTTCAAGTTCATTATCCATATCTTCTTTAAGAGAATTAACTAATTTTTCAATATCCACTTCTCTTTTATCGATTATATTTAACTCATCAATAATTGGTATGATTTCTCCAAGAACACTTTCTTTATTTCTAATCTTCTGGATTTCATGAACTTTGTTAAATAGTTCTTTGTTTTGTATAAAAAAGTTTATAACTTTTTCAGGAACTATTTCATAATCATTTTCTTCAATATTGATCATAACTAGGTTAGGCATTCCTTCGAAATCTAAAATTCCTTGTGAATATACATAAAAAACTAAATCATAATTCATTATTTCTTCTTTTAAAAGAGGTGAATCACTAGCTGTAATAATTGGATAATATTGATTTAATCCTAAATCTGTAAGATAAGAATTATCTTCTTCACTTTCAACTAAAATAGCTTTACTGGGATCATATTCTGCTTTTACTTCTTCAACTTCTTTTAAATTTTTCATTAATCCTCTTAACTTTATTATTGGAAGTTGTGAAACATGTGTTTTAGCATTCATTACAAAATCTAGCTGTTTATTAATTTTTTTAATGTCTTTTGATGGTGAAAGGAGTAATATCCTATTTTTTGAATAAGTAGTGTTTGAATAGGCTAAAATCTTGTTTATTATGTCTTCATAAATTTCTAGAGCTCTTTCACTTTTAATAAATTCATAATTAGGATTATTTAATAATTGATTCATTATTTCAATTGCTTTTCTTTGACTTATGCCGTCAATTGTTGAGAGTTTTTCAACATTAACTTCTTCAACTATTTTTTGGAGTTCTTCTTCACCTCCAAGACTATTTATGATTTTTTCAGAGAGTTTATCTCCTACTCCTTTTATGTCTTGCAATGTTATTCTTTCTCCTTTCATTTTACCAAAACCCTTTTTTAGATTATATTATTTTATTTTATATATTATTCAATATCACCAAGAGCAATTGAAAAGTAATTTAATAATTTCCCAAAGTATTTTTAGGGCTGATTTTTAACAATTCTTTTTTTTGAATTCCACCATTAATAGCTGATTTATAAATATCAATCATTCTTAAGTATTTTTCACTATTCCATCTTCCATCTATTGAAAAATTACAATAACCTGCTGCAATTAGGTGGGATATTTCCTCTAAAAGTGAGATTTCATTGTTATTTAGGATTATTAATTCTTCTTGTGAAATACTTTTATGTATTGGATATTTGTTGTTTTTCTTATCAATTAGGTAGGTGTTTTCTTTTGCTTTTTTATTTTCCTTTTTGTATAATAAATTGTATCTGGTTTTCATTAATTCTATTTTTCCTTGAACTAATATCTCTATTTTTTCAGGATTTTTGCAATGAATTATTAATGAGTCATAATCTTTTTTTCTTAGTTCTGGAGAGATACTTATGATTTTATAATTTTCAAGACTATTTGCACTTTCACTATTGGTTATATTCATGGAATATGGTCCATATTCATGTTTGAAGTTTCCGCTCATTATTGGGAGGGTTATATGCATTTTATTTAATATTTCTCTAACTTTTGTCAAGGTTTTGATTAGGTTGTCATGAGCAATGTCTGGCCATTTCCAAATGAGTTCATAGTCTTTGGTTCGTGAAATTTTAATGGCTTCTTTTAAAAAGGTAATCATGTAGTTTAGATTATATCCTTCATTTAATTGATTTATGGGCAAATCATTTTCAGGAGGAATTTCCAAATAAACTCTTTTTACATTATTAATTTTATCTAAATCGGTTATATTATTAGTATAATAAGATAAATTAATTTTTTTGTTGGTTTTATCATTTTTTATTTGTTTTAATTTGATATTTTTATTTTCATGTTTGTATTCGTCATTTATTTTTTCTTCTAGGCTTTCAAATAGCTCTCTTCTAAGTTCATTAATTTTGCTAATTGGGATGAATAGTGTTCCATCATAGTTTATATTGATTTGTGTAATTTCAAAAGGATAATTTCCAACTTTTGACACTTGTTTTTTAATAGTTTCACTACTAACACTTTTTTTAAGTGGCTTTTCAAACTGTGCATTTCCAGTTACCTGTGTTTCTATTTCCTTTTTATTTGCAAGGATTAATTTGGCTTTAAGTTGAGGATATTTATTTTTAATGGAAAATGTTAGTGTTAATTTGGATTTTATATAGCTATTGCCTTTATTTCCGATTTCTTTTGTTTTTTTCAATAATTTATTTCGTTTACTTAGAAAAACTCTTGATTCGCCTAAACTAAATGTGTTTTTTTTATTTTGTATTACTTTTTTTATAATCAATATTTTATTTTTTCGAGTAAAATCTTTAATTTGTTTATTTTTACCTTTTTTAAAGTGATTTAGTGTAGTGATAACTGGATTTTGTGATATTTCCATTCCATAATCTTTATCATTTTTAATAAATAATATTCCATCTCCTCTTTCAGGAATTGTATTTATATCATCGTTTAATTTAATAGCAATTTGATTTTTATTGGCTTCATATACTTTTCCAATTTCTAAACCAAGATGGCCTGGTCGAATGCTTCTTTTAGTTTCACCACTAAATTTACCTTCACTTAATCCTCTATTGAAAACAAGTTTTATTTCTTCGTTTTTAATTTCTTTTTTACTTTTTAATTTATTTAGTGCTTTTCTGTAACCGCTTACTACAATAGCTAAATATTCTTTATTTCGCATTCGCCCTTCAATTTTAATACAATCAATATTTAATTCAATGATTTCTTTTAGTTTATCATATAGGCATAAATCCACAGGAGATAAGTAGTAATCTTCTTTTTTGATATTTGAAACTTTATATTTTTGTCTGCAGGGTTGTGCACAGCGTCCTCGATTTCCACTTCTTCCTCCTTTAAAGCTACTCATTAAGCATTGTCCCGAGTATGAATAGCATAGTGCGCCATGAACGAATATTTCAAGTTCCATATTTGTTTTTAGTGATTCAATTTCTTCTTTTTTCATTTCGCGTGGAAGAACTACTCGTTTAATACCTTTTTTTTCAATATAATCAAGTTTTAATTGATTTTCTATTGTCATTTGAGTAGATGCATGGATTTTTAATTTTGGAAGGTGTTTGTTTATCAGTTCAATAAGTCCCAAATCTTGAACTAAAACAGCATCAACACCTATTGCATATAGCTCTGATAAATAGTTTATAACTGCTTCTAATTCATCTTCTTTAATTAGGGTGTTTACAGTTACATAAACTTTAACATTATGTAGGTGACAAGTATGCACTGCTTCTTTAATTTCATTTGTTGTAAAGTTTTGGGCAAACTTTCTTGCACCATAATTTTTTCCAGATAAATAAACTGAACTTGCACCTGCATTAATTGCTACTTGAAGGTGTTCCATAGATCCAACTGGTGCGAGTAGTTCTGGAATCTTCATTTTCTAGCCTCGTGTAATCTGCCTTCAATATAATTGCCTTTATTGATATATGATTGTGAAAAGTCCATTATTTGATATTTGAATTTACTTAATTCATCATCATTAACCTGTGATAAACTTTTATTATAAATTGATAGTATACTTGTTGTGTATTGTTCATTAGAGTATCTGCAATCTAAAATTAGTGAATCAAGACCCATTTCTTTAATTTCACTCATCTCTTCAATTAAACATAAACAATCTTTGTTAATGATGTGACTTTGCTTATTGTAGTCAAATAATATTTTATATTTGAATTTTTTCCTTTTTTTATCTTCTAATATTGCGTAATCAGCATTATTTCCAATAATAAAATCTTTACCATCATTAAGATTTGAAAAATCATCTTTACTTACAATAACTTCTAAGTTTCCATTAACAATCATTTCAAGTGCAATATCCTCGCATTCATTTTTATTGATTATTTCTTTGATTTCTTCTCTGGATAATTCTGAAGATAATATTAATCCATTAAATCCTGTTTTTTTTAAATTTTTAACTGTAAATGAGTTCCACACGTTTAAATTATGATTTCCATAGATTGGGCAATCAAATTCATCTGCAAGCCCTGGAAAATCGCCCATTATAGAAATTATGATTCCTTCGCTTTCTAGTTTTTTTACAACCTCTTTGCATTTAACTAAATCTTCATCACTGATAAAAGAGGATAATACCCATACAAGTTCACTTTCAAAACTCATCAATGCTGCTTCTTTTAATAAATCTGCAATATTTTCAAAATAATCTTTAGGGTTATTATAATGGCAATTTACATCGTAATAGATTCTTTTTAAATCAAATCCAGATGCTGCTTTAATTTGGGATAGCTCATCTACAAAGATTGATAATTTTGGTCTTTTTTTAGGAATCTCTGATTCTTCTTGATATTTTTCATAAAATTCATTTAATCTTTTACGTGCATGTTTAACCGATTTTTTAGTTGGAATGTAGTGTTTTTTTAATAAATCGGTTGCATCTTTAAGTATTTCACGTCTAATTTGGTTTAATTCACTAATTGGGATGAATAAGTCATTACTCATCTTGTTAAATTTTATTTGTTCAATAAAAAATGGAGTGTTACCTGTTTTTTTAAGTTGCTTGGTTATTTTTTCTTTAGTTAGTGGTTTATTTTTAGCTTTTTGAAATTTAGATGTGCATTTATGTCTGAAATTAATTAATTCCCCATCGACATAATATTCAACTTTAGTAAACAGAGATAAATTTTCGTCCCATGTTAAGGAGAGTGTTAAAGCAATATTATTTTTAATTTCTTCTTTTTCAAATTGCTTTAATGAGTCATGAGTGGATTTAGAATAGCTTATAAATACTTCACTTCCTACTTTTACGAGACGTGTAGTGTCTATAATAATTTCGTTTTCATCTTGTTTTATGATGTTTTCTAAGTATATTCCTTTAATTTTTCCATTGTATTTAAACGCAATTCCATCCCCTGCTTCTAATATGATTGGAATTTTTTTGTTTTTAATTTCAATTTTAACTTCAGTTCCATTTATTTCTGCAATGTCTCCAATGTATAGTCCTTCATGTCCTGAACTACCTCTTCCCATAACGTCTCCAGGTTTATCTCCCATCATATATCCATTTGTAAATTTTCTATTAAAGACAAGGTGCAAATCTTTAGCATAATCTCCAGTATTTCCATCTAAGATGTTTCTATAACTGTTTACAATTGTTCCAATATAATCTCCAGATTTCATACGGCCTTCTAGTTTTAAAGAGGTTATTCCTGCATTTGAAATAGCTTCTAAATTCTCATAAGTGGCAAGATCATGTGTTGATAGTAAAAATCCATTTCCAATGTTGTATCCTCTGTATTTTAAACGATACTCTCTTCTGCATGGTTGGGCACATGCTCCTCTGTTTCCACTACGCCCGCTATTGTATGAGGACATGTAACATTTACCAGAAACACAATAACATAAAGCCCCATGACCAAATACTTCTAGATCCATGTTAATGTTGTCATTTTGAAGATTTTGGGATGTTTTTTTAATTTGTTCTATATCGGCTTCACGTGGAAACACTACACGTTTAATATTGTTTTCATAAGCCCAATTAAAGGAGCTATAATTATTTAATCCCATTTGTGTCGATGCATGAACCTCTAAATCAGGAATTAATGTTTTTAAAAGCCAAATTATTCCTAAATCTTGTACAATAACAGCATCTACTCCCATTTGATATAATTTAAATAAGTAATCCATAACTTCTACAATTTCAAAGTTATTTATTAATGTATTTACAGTTACATGGACTTTAACACAATTTAAATGAGCATATTCAATAGCTTTTTCGATTTCTTCGATTGTAAAGTTTTTAGCATATGCTCTTGCACCATACTTTTGTCCAGATATATAAACAGCATCAGCTCCTGCATTAACAGCAATTACTAAAACATCATATGAACCAGCTGGAGCTAATAATTCCGATAAAACCATATTCACTACACTCTTAAATCTTTAATAATATTAGAATTCTGTTTTTTGTATTATTTAAAATAACTTTTTTTAACTTATTTTTCTAATATAAAACATGATTTATTAATAAATAACAACGTTTAAATATTATTTTAACATATGTTATATTGTCATATTAAGAATATAACCTCGTGATAAATTTTTATCACCTATTATATTTTTTTAATAAATGGCATTGATTGTAAGTTAGATTTAAATCTACTGTTATAGTGGTTTCTAATTTAGAATTAAGATATTAAAATCTATGTAAAAACCTTTGAAATGATTTAACAATTCTTTGTGTATTTGTTAAATTATTCACTAAAACATTAATTGTGAGTACATGCCTTGTGTACTCACTCATGCGGGACTGTCAATTTGTTAGGTCTTTTGTATATAAATAGTGTTTAATTTTTCAATTTTGTCTATTTGGTCTTCTTTTTGATTTTACATTTTTGATTTTTACGAAAGTTTTAAATACTATTTGTGTTTTTTATTTCAAATTTTTATTTTTTTTGAATTTTATCAAATATTTTAAGCCCCTTTTTTTCCTTTTAATTATTCTTTAAATAACTTGTTGTTAGTTAAATTAAATTTTCAATGTTAATATTTTGTTTTTGTTAAAATAAAGTATATATAAGTTTATATAGGGTGGAAGGCAAATAATTATATATGAAAACACAAATCAAATGCCTTCCATATCTTAGGTTGGATGGCGAGCAATATATATTTATCGGTGATTTTAAAAATCCTATTCGAAAAGGGTTTTTAGATGGAAAAAGCTTTGTTGAAAAATGCTATGTTCAATTATAGTTTCGGACAAAAAATTTTTTAGTTAATCATGATGAATTTACTGATCCAATTTTTATAGTAGGAATCTCTATTTACGATTCTATAGAATTCTTTTTCAAATAGTTTTTCCATAAATTCTATTG
>NZ_LWMU01000077.1 GCF_001639275.1 Methanobrevibacter oralis | reverse complement strand
AATAATTCTAAGATTATTTTAATGGATGGAGAATATAAAGGCACAAATAATACTTTTATTTTAATTAATAAAAACCTAACAATCGAATCATTTTCAAATAATGTTATTATTAATGGAGAAAATAAATACGCATTTTTTAAAATAACCCAATCTTCTTCTTTAATATTAAATAATATCAAATTTATCAATGGATATACAGATTCTTATTCTCAATTAGGTATTATTAACAATCTTGGAACACTATTGATAAACAATTCTTCATTTAATAAAATGAACTCAAATATGGGAACATTTTTTAATGAAGGAAATTTAACAATTAAAAATTCTAACGTTACCAATGCAATTTCTCTAAATATGGCCCATGTATTAACTAATATTGGTGAGACCACCATATTAAATTCACGATTGATAAAAAATGGAGGTTATTCCCAAGTCATTAATACAGTTTATAATTATAATAAGATTAGCATTATTAATTCCCAAGTTGAAAATTTGCTTTCAAATAATGAATATGATGAAGGTTCTTATAAAACTGCTTCAATTATTATTAACAATTCCAAATTAAATAATATTGATTTTGAAGATGCTTCTGTCCGTATTTATAACTCTCAAATTTCTTTTAAATCTATTTTTAATAGGTGTAATATTTCAATAGATAAAAGTAAATTTAATTATCATGATTCTATTCTTTCAATAATTCATGTGAAAAATTCAAATTTTACAGCTATTCATTCTGCTTTTAATTCCCATATCTCAGTCGAACGTTCACATATTAATATCACATATTCTGCAATTTTAAGATCAATATTTGGAAATGCTTATAAATGTTATCTTTACGCCCCTTATAATTGGTGGGGTATTAATTCAGGCCCGTCTTATAAATACTTCAAAGAGGTTAATGTTAGCTATTGGACTATAGCTACTTTTGAATACGAGTATGACTACATTCCAATTAATCCTAATTCAACTTTCACAGTAAAATTAAATAAATGGAGTGATGGTAATTCTACATTTGAATTTAAACCATGGGAATATTTACCAGACATACCTTTAAAATTCGAATCTCAAAACGGTAAATTCTTATATTCAACTGCAAATATCAATAAAACATTTTCAAATTATTTAATTGGAAACAACCTTGATTGTCAAGTTTATGTAATCATAGACTTTCAAAGACTATCTCTTAAAATTGGAAAAGGCTTATCTAACTATAACTATTTCGTATCACCAGATGGACATGATGGTTTAGGAAACGGTACTTTTGAACATCCATTTAAAACAATAAATTATGCCGTTTCTAAAGCAGGAAACGGAAACAGTATTTGTTTATTAGAAGGAACATATAAGGATAATTGGAATTCAAATGTTACAATTACAAAGAATATAACTATAGTCGGATTAGGAAATGTGACTTTACTAAGATCTAATGATTATAATATGTTTAATATTAAAGAATGGGGAAGCTTGTTTTTAAAAAATATTAAATTCTCAGTTGATATAATTGAATACAGCTATTCATTAATTATTCTAAATGGTGGAAATTTATCCATTATTAACTGTTCTTTTTCAAATATATCCTCTCCAAGTGTTATTAATACAAAAAATGGAATAGAACATGAAGGTATTGTAAATATAGATAATTGTTATTTTGCAAATATTTCAGGATCTATATTAAGGGGATCAGCTAGAACATACATTAAAAATTCTTCATTTGAAAGAATCAAATGTTATAAGGCAATTAAAGGACTTGAATATTATAATGCATTATTTCCAGTTTCATCCTCCATAGAAATTTATAATTCACAATTTAGGAATAATTTAATGGGTATTGTAAATTCACATCCATTTACATATTCTTCTTCAAAACTTAGATATTCAAAATATACTAATCCATATTCTAGATATGCATATATCGAAAATTCAACATTTGAAAATAATGTATTTTTTGATAGAAATTCTTATTATTCAAGTAATGGAGTGGGATTAAATATCCAAGACAAATACGAAAACTTTAATGGAATTATAAATAATTGCTCATTCACTAACAACAAAGGCCAATTGGTCATAGCTAATAATATTACCTCATCTAAATTCATTAACAATTTTGAATCACATTATTATAATAGTATGGTTTGTGCTGATTTAATAAATAATTCAATTTTTATTAATAATAAGAATCTTTATAAAGATTATAATAATGTATTTGTTGGTGAAGGCATAGCTAGTGCTAGATGCATATTAGAATCAATTTTCATGTATAATGAAGCTGCCTTTGGAGGAGCGATTGCAAATACAAAAGAGGCTCATTTTTGTGTTTTTGTAAATAACACTTCCAAATATGGTGGTAATGATATTTATTCTTATTCTGGAGATGTAGATTATTCTAGTAATTGGTGGGGAGATAATCAAAAACCAAACTCTGATAAAATATTTATTTTCCTTGGAACATTAACTTTAAATAATTGGGTAATAATGACATTTGAATCACTTTCAAATTCACTTATTAAAGCATCACTAGACTATCTTCGTGATGACGAAGGCAATATTTACAAAATTAATCATAATATGCCATCTAGACCAGTATATTTCATAACAGAACAAGGAAGTATCTCTCCAAATCATACTCTACTTATAAATAATTCTGCTTATGCTAACATGACTTATGATTTAAATTTAGATTTTAAAGTTTATGCAAGAATTGATAATCAATTATTAGATCTAGATGTTAGAAGCAGTAAAACCCTTTTAATAATGGAAGACGTCATTTTTAAAGGTAAAAACAATAAATTTATTGTTGATTTAATTAATATTAATGGTTATAAAATATTTAATCAAACATTAATTGTGGAAATTATCAATGAAAATAATACTAAGCAGACTTTTACAATAGAAACTGATGATAATGGCCATGCAGAATTTAATGTAGATTATCCAGTGGGTATTTATCAAGTAAATATCAATTATTTAGGTAATGGATATTTTGAAAAATGTAATGCTACTTCTAAAATTGAAATAATAAAATCTAGTACTTATTTAATTAGCTATAATCAAACTTATTATGGTAAAAACAACTTATTTAAAGTTATATTATTTGGTGAAGGAGATAAAAAATTAATCAACATGCCTATAAAAGTTACAATTATAGATTCTAAAAATAATATAAGAGAAATCTACTCTTTAACCAATTATGATGCTGTTTGTGAAATTATTTTAAGTTTAGATGTAGGGAAATACACTGTCAAATCTGAATTCTTAGGCGATTCATGGTACTCTTATTCAAGCAGCATTTCTCATATATTAATTAATCCCGCTAATTCTACAATAATTGTTCCTAATGTTACATTATATGGTGCAGGTGATGTTTATAATATTACCTTAAAAGATATTCATGGATCATTAATACGTGGCGAAAATATTATTGTAACTATAACTCAGGGAAGTTTATGTGATAAATTCACATTAAAAACAGACAATAATGGTGTTGCAAAATTAACAATAAACTATTTACCTGGAACTTATAATGTTAAAGCCCAATTCTTAGGCGATAATATATATGCTTCTAGTGTTGGGGAAGGAGTTATTAAAGTTGAAAAAATCTTTACTATAATTTCAGGGTTCCATCATTGCACAATACCATTAAATGGAATATACACAGTTGTTTTAAGTGACATGTATGGTCGACGCGTTAATAATGAATCCGTAACATTATCATTATATAAAGGCGACCTAATAAAAAAATACACCACTAAAACCGATGCAAATGGTGAAGCTGATTTTATTATAAACCTTGAAGAAGGAACTTATCTAACTACTCTTGATTTTGGTGGAAATAAATGGTATTGTGATGCAACCAATGCTGCAACTATTGTTGTTAGTAAAAAAGTTAATTTGGCTAATATTTATATAAATTCAAGCGATTTGGTTCAGTACTATGGGGAAAATAAATATTTTATGATAAAATTTAATGATCCCAATGCATATAGTCAATATGGTAAAAAAATTACAGTTACAATATCTTCTAATTACTGGTCACAGTCTTATGAAGTTTTCACTGATGTTTTTGGTCTTGCACGTTTACAAATTAATTTAAATCCCGGAGAATATAATATTACTTACAAATATTCAAATAGCTATTATAACATATTTGGCTCATCTTCAAATACTATACGTGTTTATAAAATGCCTACTGTTTTAATAGCTAATAATATTGTGATGAAAAGCAATGAACAACAAGTATATGAAATAAATCTCAGGAACATTAATAATAATCCTATTAAAAATATGCTAATTAATATTGATATTGATGGTGTTAAATATAACGCTACTACAAATGATGATGGTATAGCTAAAATATTACTTAGTTTAGGTGTTGGAAATCATATTATTAGTTATAATTTTTCTAATCCCAATTATTTAGCATCAAATGCATCATCTGTTATTTTAGTTGTTGATAGTGATAAAATAACTTCAAATTTACATGCTCAAGATATTAATGGATTAGATAATCAAATATTAAATTTCACTATAAGATTATCCGACATTTTAAATAATAGCATATCCAGTTCACAAGTAATACTTGAACTTTATACATTTAGTGGAGAGTCAATTAGCAATATTACAGGCATCACAGATGGGGATGGTAAAATTACCTTTAACTTAACTTTAGATTATGGAAAATACATAGCTAATTTACATTATAATGGTAATTCTTTATATTTACCTAGTTATTCAACTAATATTATCAATGTTGAATCAGCTGATAATCGTACAAAAACTGTTTTATTTAATGATAATGAAAAATTAACTAATTCTAAAGAGTATTTTGTTGTTTTAGCTGATTTTAACGGAACTTTACTTAGTAATAAAGAAATTAAATTTATCATTGGGAACAAAACAATTACTAGTATAACCGATGATAAGGGAAGAGCTTACTTGAATTTAGATTTAGATCCTAATTATTACATGATAAAAGCTGTTTTTAGTGGTGATGATAATTACAAAGCTGTTTCTAGTTTGAAAAAGATATTTATTTCAGGAGAACTAACTCAATTGCATGCTATACCCTTAGTTAAATATTATAGAAATGGAACTCAATTTCATGCAAGACTTATAAATTCTAATGGAAATCCTTTAATTAATAAAGTAATCTCTGTTTTATTAGAAGGTGTTTATTATAATTGCACAACCGATGAAAATGGATGGATTACTTTAAATATTGATTTAAAACCAGGATTTTATAATGTAGAATGTTATTATTATTCAAAGAATATTAATGAAAATTCTTTTGATAAAACAAATATAACTGTATTATCTACTGTTTTAGGTCAAAGTGAAGTAAAATATTATGGAGATTATCCTTATTTGACAATTAAATTCTTAGATGGTACTGGAAAGCTAATTAAAAACACAAACTTTGTTATTGATATTGATGGTAAAAAATATTCGGCACAAACTAATGATGAGGGTGTTTTTAATTTTAATCTTAATTTAAATTCAGGAAATCATCTTATTTCTGTGAATAATCCTTATGATGGTTTATTTGTAACTTATAAATTAGATATTTTAACAACTATTTATGCAAATAATCTAGTTAAAGTTTTTAACAATGGAGCTTCATATACTGCACAATTATTAGATAAATATGGAAATCCATTAAAAAATAAAAATGTGAAAATAATCATTAACGGTGTTTTATATTATAAAAAAAGTGACGTTAATGGTATTGTAGAATTAAATATGAATTTAAATCCCAAAACTTATCTCGTAACAGTTATTAATCCAGTTACTAATGAATATATTGAAAATACAGTTAAAATATTGCCAACACTTGTTAATAACAAGAATATCAACATGTATTTCTCAAATGGTGCTTTTTATAAAGTCCGTGTCGTTGGAAATGATGGTAAAATTGTTGGATCTGGTAAAATTGTTAAAATTAAAGTTAATGGAAAGATTTACAAGATTAAAACAAATAAAGATGGATATGCTTTGTTTAAAATAAATTTAAAACCTGGAAAATATATAATTACTGCAGAATACAACTCATACAAAGTATCAAATAAGATTAATGTAAAATCACTACTAACAGCTAAAAATATTTCTCATAAAAAATCTAAAAAGATTAAATTTTCATCTAAATTAGTTGATACTAAAGGAAAGGCGGTAAAAGGTAAGAAAATAACTTTCAAATTCAAAGGAAAGACTTATACCACTAAAACTAATAAAAACGGAATAGCTACTATTACAATTAAGAATTTAAAAGTCGGGAAATATAGTATTATGTCTATTTGTGGCAAATCTATTATAAAAAACACGATAACAATTAAAAAATAATTAACTGTTGAAATTAATATATTGGCTTTACTTATTCTTATGTTATAATCATTTGTTCTTTTGTTTATTTTTATATTTTAATTGATATGTATTGTTTTATTTAGTCTTTTTTTATTTTTAGACTATTGTTATATCTAATTACTTTTTGAATATATGAATATGTATATGTAATTATTAATATTTTTGATAGTTATCTGAATAAATAGTTTTATTAAATGTATCAATAATAGAACTTTTGAAAAAAGAAATGTTAATAGAGGATATATTTTTAACCCTCTATTTTTTAATTTTTACTGATCCTGTGATGGTATTTTTTACGTAGGTTATTTTTACTGGGTATGTTTTGCCTATTTTGAGTTTTTTTATTACATTCTTTTTAATGGTTATTTTTGCTATGCCTTTTTTGTTGGTTTTTGTGGTGTAGGTTTTACCTTTAAATTTGAATGTTATTTTTTTGTTTTTAAGTGCTTTTTTGTTGGATTTTTTTAGTGTTGCTTTTAGTGTTATTTTTTTAGCGGATTTTTTAATTGTTGTTGTTTTTGTTGTTTTTAGTATTTGTTTTATGGTTATTTTGTTTTTTACGCTTTGACCTTTGTAGGTTGCTGTTATGTAGTATGTTTTTGGTGTTAGTGTTATTTTTAATGTTGCGTATCCATTTTTATCGGTGGGGATGTTGTATGTTTTTTTGTTTATTGTAATTTTAACGATTTTTCCGGTGCCTGCAGTTTTGCCATTATCATCAATGATACGGATTTTGTATTTAAGTCCTGATAAATAATCTCCTATTAGGTTTTTGTTGTTGTTTATTCTGGAGATGATTTTTAAAGTTTTTGTTTGTTTTTCTAAGTTGGTTGGGTTTATAATTAGTATGTTGTATGTTCCGATGGCTAGTTTTTTGTTTAATTTAGCAACACCTTTTGCGTCAGTTGTAATTGAATATGTTTTACCTTGGATGTTGAATGTTATGTTGGTATGGGATAGTGGTGTTCCGTCAACATTTAGTAAGGTTGTTTGGTAGTCTAGTCCACTATTGTAGCCTCTTGTCATGTTAGGTGCGTGGATTGTGGATTTTATTGTTATGCTTGCATTAATTTTTTTGTCGTTAAAAATGATAGTTGCTGAATATTTTCCAATATTTAAATCAAGTTCTATGCTTGCAATACCTTCATTGTTGGTGGTTGCAGTGTAATTTTTGCCGTTTAGTTTAATTTGTATATTCTGGCCTATTATTGCATTTCCTTCACTATCTTTTGTGATGATTTGTAATTTTTCAGAGCCTTTGTAGTATTTTTCAACATCTGGTGCTGTAATATTAATTCCAAGTACTTTAATATTCACTGTTGTATTAGTTGGTAAGTACTTATCGTCTCCTGAATAAGTTATTTTAGCTATGTATTCTCCTTGTGCTAAGTTAGGGATAATTGCGATAGCTTTATTATTGGTAATTTCTGCTTGGTATGTTTTGTTGTTTAATAATACATTAATTGTGCCTGTTAGGTCGTTTGGTATGTTGATTTCTACTTTTACATCATTTCCAACAATCACTGAATGGGAAGTTGCATTTATATTTGCATTTATTCTATTTATTGTGAGGTTTGATGAATTTAATACTTCGCCATGTAGTTTTGTGGCATTTATTATGTATTTTAATGTATATGTTCCGTGTGGTATTATGTCAATGTTGAATGTTGCTGTTCCGTTGTTTGTTTTTGCTGTGTACTTTTTATTATTAAGATTTAAAGTTATTGTTTCGTTGTCTGCAGGTTGATTGTCAAACAATACATTTACATTAATTGTTGTAGTTCCATAATCAATGATTATATCTTTAGCCACGATAGTTACATTGTGAGTTATGTTTTGAGTTAAATTAACCGTTTGATTATCTACTGTAGCTTCAACATAGTAACTAGTTGCATTTTTCATTATTTTGATTAGGTTAGTGATATGGTTTATGATAGTTCCATTAGCTGATTTTAGTGTTCCGTTTATGCTAGACATTGTAAAATGTCTTGGATATAGTTGTCCTGTATAATCTGTTATATTTTCACCATCGCTAACTTTAAAAGCTAAAATAATGTTTTTTGATAAAGCACTTTGGTTTAGTGTTAATATTAACCAGGTTTCAGGATTTGTATCAACATTAGCTACTTTATAAGTAGGTTTAAAGTTACTTCCCCACCAATTATTATTTAAGCAAATATTAGAGTTATTATAGTTATAAGTTGATATTGTTCCATCAGCAAAGTAAGAATTAGATACAGTCAAATTATAATCAATTAAAAACTTTTTTTCAACAATAGATGATACATTTCTAATATAGGATTCATTGATATCAATAGTAGTTTCATGTCCGAGAAACAAAATGTTATTTAAATTTAAGAAAGTTGTGTTGTAAATTTCAATGTTTGAGGGGCAGTCTGTTATTATTGCAGCATTATAATAAGTAGATCCACCACTAACATAATAATTAGCATCATTACCATCTATTGTTGTATTTTTTAATAACATTTTTCCAGCACTGATACTTATAACAAAGTGTAGGTTAATAGTATTTGTATCATTAGAACCAATAAGTTCAGAAACACTTTTTCCAGATCTAAATATTTTGGAATTAATAAGGTTCATGTTACCTGGACCACCAATTGAAATTGCATTTCCTTTCCATGATTGAAATACACGTATAGGATCTTGAATATTGGAATTACTAATATTTAAAATACCATTATTATATATATTAGCATAGGATAGGGCATAGTTTGCAATAAATGTGGAATTATCAATAGTTGTTATTCCAGAATTATATATGGCTCCTCCGTGTTCATACATTGATACATATATATTTGAATTACCATTATTATAAAAAATAGAATTAATGATATTTAATGTACCTTTATTATTGATTGCACCACCAGAAGTTCCATGATTTTTAGTAAATTTAACATTATCAATAAATATATTTGTATTTTTCTCAATAAAAATAGCAGTTTTTTGAGCATCACTAATAGTCATATTTATTAATTTTACTAATCCTTTACCACTATTATTTAGTACAGTTATAATGCAATTGTTAGTAGTATTGCCAGTTATGATTGTTTTATCAATTCCTTCACCAATAAGTGTGATATTAAAATCATAAATTTTAATATTATTATTGAATTCACCACTATAATTACCTTCTAAAATTTTAATTAAAATCACTTTAGATTGTTTGTATCCATCGTTTAATGCATTTCCAATAGTTTTATAAGGATTTTCATATGAACCATCACCATTTTCATCATTTCCCCTACTATCAGAAACATATAGTGTTATATTCTCTTTTAAAAGATTAAGAGTTACATTAACAAAAGCATTGTTATACTTAGTTGTGTTTGTTCCATAATCATAAGTACCACTTAATGAATAATTGCCATTTTCAAATCCTAAATAACTTAATTTAGCCATGCCATTTATAACCTCTGCAATACCCATGTATGAACCATTTAAATTAAAAGTAACAATTCCTCCACCAATAGTTGCACCACTTGGATGGGTAATATTGGCAGTTACAGTGTCGTAAGGAGTTTTTGTAATTAAATTATTAAAATTCACCGTAATATTTTCTAATTGGCCATTAACTTGTCCATATTCTCCTTTTTTAATAAATATGTCTTTACCGTTAGTTGCACTATTATTTTCAAAAGAAACATTTTCTAGAATAATATCTGGTAGTTGATTAGAATTATGGTGTGGTAAGATAGTAATAGCTCCACCATTATTTAAAGCAGTATTATTGATAAATTTACCACCTTTAATTTTACCAGATTGGATAATTAAACCTGCTCCATCATTTGTCGCATAGTTATTTCTAAAAGTAATATTTTCAATTATTATCTCAGCATAAGTTCCGAAAGGCCCAAAAGATGCAATATAATTTGTTACATTATTCCCAATAAAAGTTTCATTAATTGAAGTTATTTTATTAGCACGATGATAAAAAACAAAGTTAGAATAAGCACTATGAGCCGAATTATTAATATAGTTATTATTAATTAGTCTTATTAAATTTCCAGATGCAGAAAAAACGGAACCATGTATATTAGAATTGTTGATGATAGTAGTGTTTTCAACATGTATTATATCTTCTCCCAAAGCGTTAGCCATTAAAAAATAATATTTATTCAGGATATTACAATTTTTAAATTCAGAATTATAAATTTCTGGATTGTATAGTTGTATGGAACCACTGTTGCTATAGGTTAAGTTATTGATAATTATTTTAGATTTATCACTATATTGTATCTCAAAAGAACCAACATTTTCAATAATAGAATCATAAATTTTTAACATATATGCATTGATAACATATCCACTTGTGTTTTTTAAAGTCATATTTTTTAAAGTCACATTTAGATAGTTACCAAAAGTAAAAATTGTTTCTGCTTTTTCTGCATCGATTATGGTATTTTTGTAGGATTCCCCTATGATGGTTAACTTAGCAATATTTGAATAATGCAAATTTCTATTATCATCTCCATTATAGATTCCATTTTTCATATGAATAGTTAAATTTATCGTATTTTCGAATCCATAATTTAATGCATGTTTAAGACTTTTAAATGGATTGTTCTTACTTCCATTACCAGTGATGTCATTACCATCATTAGACACCCATAATTCTAGAGGGTCATGGTTAAAATCAACATGTATTGTTGCATTTTTAACATTAACTTCAAAGGGATTGTTTTCATAATGATAATAAGTTCCACTAAGTGTATAGTCCCCATTTTCTAATAATTTATTTACTATTAAAGAAGCAATGCCGTTATTAGCTTTGCTAGAACCAATGTCTTCACTATCAATAAAGAAATGAACTTTTCCATATGTAGTGCTTACACTGTTATTTAAATCATCAGTTACTTCACATATTAATTTAAATTCAGTCCCATTAACTGTTAAATTTTTAAATTTTAAATATGCATTAAAATTGGTTAAAGGATTTATTAAGGCTTTTGTGGTATTGCAGTTTATAAATATGTTATTTTGAATATAAGCATTTAAAAAACTGATTATTCCTCCAGTTTCACTTCCAGTATAATTACAATTAATAAATGTATTATTGATTATTTTAGGTTCTTCAGACTCTAATTTAAAAGTTCCACTTTCATATGATCCAGTCATATTTTCAAATCTATTGCCGATAATGTTTGCTTTTCTACTTGTGATTAAAAGAGAAGGTATTGAATTATAGCCTTCACTATAACCTGATGTTGAATTTATAAATGTTGAATTTATAATATCTATATTAGTACCACTAGCATAAATATCTGCAAAACCATCTACACCATAATCATTTTTAAATATTGAATTTGTAATTTTTAAATTAATACCTGTAGTATATATCGTTGCGAGGTTAGTTGCATAATTACTATCAAAAGTACAATTATCTATGGTTAAATTTCCAGAAGTAGTTATAGCTGATCCAGTTTCTGCTTTTCCATGTGTAAATGTAATGTTTATCAAAGTTACAATAGAATCAGCGCTAATTGATTTAAAAATACATGTTTCATCATTTCCATCGAGTATAGTTTGCCCATTACTTGCACCAATAATAGTCAAACTACCATTATAATTCTTATGAGCTAAATTAATACTTAAATCAGTATTATTTTCTCCAGTAAATCTCCCAGCACTTAA
>NZ_LWMU01000076.1 GCF_001639275.1 Methanobrevibacter oralis | reverse complement strand
CAATCAAAAACATGTAAAAAAAATAAAAGAACCAAAGAACTCTAAAATAAAAACCAAAACCAAATTAACTTAAAAATAGAAGAAACAAGAAAAATTACGAAAAAATGGATTTATTGACAAACCCCTTTGAATTAGAAAAATCTTTTACTATGATAACATTACCCATTTAATTTAAATTATATAAACTGATTTAATGAGTATTATATCTATTTTTATGGAATTAGTTTTGCAATGTTTTTAACAAGTTTATGATAAACATATTGCTAAGATTCCACAATCCTTGTTTTTATGGAATTAACTTTGCAATGTGATGGTGTGTGTGGAGGATGTCCTCCATAGGGGCCACAATCCTTGTTTTTATGGAATTAACTTTGCAATAGGAATGTCAGTTAAAACCAAATCCCAACCTATTCCTGCCACAATCCTTGTTTTTATGGAATTAACTTTGCAATCGAATTAGGAACAGATATTAACAGTCAATGGATTTTGCCACAATCCTTGTTTTTATGGAATTAACTTTGCAATAACAATTCTAGTTTAGGGTTCATTATCGGTTTATTAGCCACAATCCTTGTTTTTATGGAATTAACTTTGCAATTTGGGTTTGAGTTAGTTATTCTATATCGTCTTCTAGGCCACAATCCTTGTTTTTATGGAATTAACTTTGCAATAAAGAGAATTTGAAAATTTTATTATCTTATTCATCACCACAATCCTTGTTTTTATGGAATTAACTTTGCAATCTCAAAACCCTCAAAAAAGCTATTAAAAGACTTTAACCACAATCCTTGTTTTTATGGAATTAACTTTGCAATATAGCAATATATATATACAACAAAAACCTATTTATTGCCACAATCCTTGTTTTTATGGAATTAACTTTGCAATTAAATTAACCAATCTTATATATTCTTCACTATAAAGCCACAATCCTTGTTTTTATGGAATTAACTTTGCAATAGTTGGTGAAAAAAACGAATAATAAGGAATTTAAGGGCCACAATCCTTGTTTTTATGGAATTAACTTTGCAATCCTGGAGGAACAGAAGAATAGAAGAGAAGAAAGGGGGCTACAATCCTTGTTTTTATGGAATTAACTTTGCAATCTCTTTAGCCGAATACGGTATTACATGCGCTGATAAGGCTACAATCCTTGTTTTTATGGAATTAACTTTGCAATAAAAATTTCTGCAGTTGACCATCTGAGACTGGACATGCTACAATCCTTGTTTTTATGGAATTAACTTTGCAATTTTAAATGGGGTTTATTTTTCTCGCCTGTCGCCTCAGCTACAATCCTTGTTTTTATGGAATTAACTTTGCAATCCCCGCGTAGTTGGTGAAAAAATGAATAGCAAGGAGCTACAATCCTTGTTTTTATGGAATTAACTTTGCAATAATAGTAGGAAAATTAAGCGAGGAAGAAGTCGCCAAGCTACAATCCTTGTTTTTATGGAATTAACTTTGCAATTTTAAAACCAAATGGTTATGACTATTAGCAAAAAATGCTACAATCCTTGTTTTTATGGAATTAACTTTGCAATCGGTTGACTCCTAGGGAAACTTGGAGGTTGATGGGGCTACAATCCTTGTTTTTATGGAATTAACTTTGCAATTCGAATTCATTAAAAAATGAATCAAATAATAAAGTGCTACAATCCTTGTTTTTATGGAATTAACTTTGCAATTTATCTATCGCTAATTCAGCAATTCTAGCTTCATCAGCTACAATCCTTGTTTTTATGGAATTAACTTTGCAATAGCGTCGAAAATCCTATCATTTCAGACAATAGCTACCACAAATCTCTGTGATTTTAGACTTTCATGTGCAAATAAAAAAAAGTAAAAGTCTATATAAAGATATGCACGCGTACTATAAATAAGTTTCTAATTAAAATTTTATTAAAAAATAGCTAAAAAATAAAATCAACAACAAATTTTACCTAAAACAAGTAATATAATTCCAAAGTATATACAATTAATTAATTAAAAAAGAATTATTAAAAATAAATTTTAGGTAAAAATTAACAAAATTTTATTGTTAAGTAAATATTTTGAGGTTTACGCAATTTTACCATCTTAGATAAAACGTCTTATACTGTTTATTGTAAAGTAAAAATTCCACAATATGTTGTGATTCAATAGCTATAAAATTAGAATAGTTATTTTTATATCCTTCAAATGTAATTTCATTGTTAAGTTTATCAAGAACTGTTTTAATCAGTAATTTTCTACATGGTTCTTTGATAAAAATTTTACCTTCTTTCACTCCAAAATCATCTTTTTTAATTTGACCTAAGTTAATTAATTTTAAAACTGATTTGTCAACTATTTGTTGTCTAAATTCTTCCATTAAATCAAAAACTAAACTTGTTCTACCATACCTATCTGCATGTAGAAATCCTTGATAAGGATCAAGCCCTGAAATATGTAATGCTTTTAATATTTCACTAGCTAGTATTGCATAAGAATAGTTAAGCATTGCATTTACAATATCTGGTGCTCCTTTACCACTTCTTTTTAAAAAATCATATTCATCATTAATAACATATCGAAAAGCTTCCCAGTATTCATGTGAAGCCACTCCTTCTATACCAAAAATTTCAGATCTTATTTTTTCAGAAGGTTTATTTTCAATTTTTAAAAGAGCATTTAAAAGATTATCTAATTTTTCTCTCTTTTCGATTAAATAATCTATTCCCCCTCTAGATTTAGATAATGTGCCTATTGTAGCTTTTTGATTTTTAATTTTTGATTCTATGAATTTTTTTGCTAAATATCCACTTCTCAAATCATTTAAAGATAAATATTGTTGTTTTCTAATTTGAACATTGTTATGTTCTTTAGAAGCTAATCTGTATTGAATATTCCCTTTCCAATCAACTGCTATTAAATCTACATTATTTTTAGCTAAAAGTGCTATTGCATCAAATGTTATAGCTCCTTTTCCCAGAATTATGATTTGTTTTAGTTCACTAGCGAGAAAATAATCTATTTCACTTCCATTTTCTTTTACAATAATTTGATTGTCTCTTCTTGAAACAGATTTTCCAAATCCATCAATGATTAATCTCATAGAAATCTGTATTTTAAATCACTTTCAGGAATTTCAACTTCCCCATCAAGTAAAATAGAACTTTTACAATTTCCACATAATGGAAATAGCACAATACTATCTTTCGGAGATGATAAATATTCTTCAAATTCACTAGCTAAATCTAATCGATCTTTTGGGAGCATATAACCTATAAAAACTGATTTTTGAAGTCGTTTTAATCCAAAATATTGTAATCGTTTAATGAAATGTAATCTAGTTGTATTATCAGATATATCATAACTTACAATAGTTAACATTACTCATCATTTTCAATTTGTTTTACACAACCAAATCCATGACTAACTCCTTTTCCAAGCCCAAAATAATCCGGAATATTATAATGAACTTTAAATTCACCAACAAATGCATTCATTACCACAGATTTGTATTTAACTTGTTTTATGTCAAAGTGAGTTTTTGCATATAGTCTCTTATTAACAATTATTCCCAACCCTTTTGACATTGAAAGTAAATTTCCAACAAGTATTTTATTTAATAATTCTTTTTTATCCTTCCATTCAGTTAAATTAGAATATTTTTGGTAATTTACCTGATTTAAACCTAACCATGGAGTTATAAATTTATAATGTTTTTCTTCTGAAGAAGGCTTAATATCCACTTCTTTTTCTTGAAGAGTTTTTTCTATAATTTTATATCTCCCATTTAAATCCAATTCATTAATTTGAGATGAAATATCTTTAATTAAATCAGCACCATCATCAACACCCAAAATTATTGCATCTCCATCAATAACTTTATACTGAACTAAAGGATAAGTTAATAAATGTTTATCATTAGAATAATGATTATGTAAAAGAGAATACTCTTTAAATTCATTTCCAATGTATCCTCTTAGTTTATTTGCACCTGACCTAATTTTATGATCTGTTTTTAAAGTTAATGTTGCAATATCGTATTTCATATTAATCAGTTGAAAATTTTGGGAATTTGGACATTTCCATATATTTTTCTAATTCTGGAAAAGCTTTTTTAGCATATTTAAAAACTTGATTGTATAAATTGTCTGCAGTTTTTTTATTTATTGTTTTTAAACCATGCGCTAAAATAGAAGCATTTCTTGAATCTAAATTTTTTCCAATATCTTCATCTTCTAAGTATTCCTTAGCAAAAGAAGAACCTAAACAGTCCAATATACGATAACTACTTTTAAGTCCAACTTTAAAAGTCTTATCTTTAGAGCTTTGTGAATTTTTATACTCATGGATGTTAAATAGTTTCCCAAAATTAACATTAGGTACAGAATTTAACTCTCTACGATCTATTTTAAACTGTTTATTTGATTCTAAAACATGAACATTAATAATTTTTTTATCTGTTAATTTAACTTGAGCTATAAGTTCAATTGATCTGTATAATCTAGCAACTGCATCATCATATTTACCTTCCTCAATTCTTCTTAGAGAATTATTTAATAAATCAGGCAAATAGTAAGGGGCATCAGAAGGTTTAATCTTACCTCTTTTTGAAATTTTTAATTTTAAAAATTCTATATTATTTTTAATCTGAGAAATAAAACTATGGTTTAAATTATTCTTAAGATTTAAAGAATTACAAATATCATTCAAAATCAAAGATAATTCATTATTCAATGTCTTATGCTCATCAGTTAAATTATCGAATTTATCCCATTTATCATAAATATGAACAATTCTAATATAAAGCTTTGCTATTTCCCTTAAATTATTAGATTCTAATTTTTTACTTGCTTCAATGAAATTTGTTTTAGCTGCTGAAAATTGATATTTATCAAAAAATTCCATGCCCTTTTCAAATTCCATTACTGCATAAACATCATAAGGGTCTTTTTGTTCTTTTATCTTTTCAAATCCTGATTTAACAATACCTAAACCTTTTTTATCCCTTGCTTTTTCATCAATTGAACCAACATAGGTATATGTACATTTTTCTCCAATAGCTGCAAGAACTAATCCTGAAACCAATGGTTTTGTACCTCCAGTAAAATCAATATGAACTTGAGAATAGTTCTTTTGTAATTCTTTAATAATTTCTCGAGATTTTGCAAAGGATTCATCTAAACTTTCATGGTTTTTAACCATTTTTAAGGAATATTTATCTTCAGGAATACTTAATTCATTTACAATATCTTCAGCTATCCCCTTTGAGTTATAAGAACATAAAAAGTATATAAAATCTGGTTCATATTCTTTGATACAATAAATAAGAGGTTCAGGAGAACCTCCACAACTTAAAATTAATGCTCTATCATCCATATTATTCCTCAAAAGTTAATTGAACCCAACCTAATGGTTTTCCTCCTTTCGATATTACTTTTCTAGATTTTGGATATTCAAAATTATAACTATTTCCACTAGTCGCAACCCTTACTCTTTCAAAGTAGTCTTCAAATTTGTATTCATCATATTCTTTGATTTTAAGAGCAATTGTTGTAGCTAAAAATCCAGAACCTGCACCAATCTTTAAAAGAGGAGTATCAATTGTGTTTTTATCTTTAATACTCTTATAGAATTTTTCTAAATAATTGATTCTATATTTTTTAGAAAATTCTAATTCATAATCAATATAAGCTTTAGAAAACTTATAAATTGATTTTTTAATATGAGAAATATCTAAAAACTTATTTTTTCCTCTAAGATTTAGATGTGCATAAGTTTCATCATTAAAGTTTGTTGTTAATGTTGTTTCGAGTTTTTTATTAGGAGGAATGGTTTCTAAAAAACTTCTAACAATTGTTCCTCGCTTATATAATTGATTTTGACCTCTTTCATTTGCCATTACAGAAACAACATCATAAACAGCTGGGACTTTAGCAGTATTTGAATCTGCAATTTGCATAAACTTCATTATACTTCCTTGAGCTTTATTTCTAAGTGTATCTGATGAAAAAATATCATTAATAAATCTTTCATAATCCCATCTATTAACTCGCCCCCTGTTAATAACATCCCTAACAATTTTTGGAACATCGTTTCTGGAAATTGAATTATAAAGTAGTGCACTCTTAATGGCTCCTTTAAGAGACGATCCTGGAATATACAATTCATTTAATGTTTTAATATTCTCTTCAATTTCTTGACTTGGTTTAATTTCTTCTTTACACCTATCATAAGATAAATAAAGTTTAAAATCATTAGATATTTTATCATCAAAAGATTTTAAAGAAAAATTCTGATTAGATAAATTACTAATTAAATCATCCTTTTTATCATCATCTAAAGATAAAAAATATTTTGATAAGTTTATTCTTTTAAATATCGGAATTGAACCATTTTTTCCTTTTGCTTTTCCTGAAACATACTCTGCAGCAGTATAGCTTTCACCAGAACCAATATGAACTGGAGATAATGTTTTTATATCAATTTTATATTTTTTAATATCACTCATTATACTCCCTCATTATATTTTAGTGCAAATGCATACCCATATTCAATAGCTGATGCGATTTTACCAGAATCCACAATTTGACCATAGATTTCTTTTGAGTTTCTAAAGGTAGAACCTTCTTTGAAAAATCTAACTTGTTTTCTGATTTCTCCAGATTTATCCCTACCTCTTTTTGAGCCTATTTCATAATTAGCATCGGCAATTATTTTTCCTAAATCATCACCCGTTGGAATGAATCTTGATAAGGTTATAAATTTATCACCAGTATTTCCATGTAAATTATTTAAAGCTATATCTTCAAGTTCATAATCAAATTGGCCTTTTCCAGTTGAAATATCTTTTCCAAATCCACGGTCTTTTAGAAATTTAATAGCTGATTTTATAATATTATCGTATTCATCATTTAAAATTTCAACAAAGAAAAACAAAGCTAAATTACCAAATTCAAGACCTTCACTATAAAATATAGCTTCAGTTTCATTAGTTAAACGATTAACACTATTATTAGGTAAAATATTTTTTTTAGATATAATTTCCATATCATAATCTTTTTTCATTAATAAATTACCAAGCTTATGATAATTATCAAAATTATTTAAAATATCAACTTCAGATAACTTCCCATTAATAATGTCCAAAAATATTTCCTCTTCTAGGTAATCTACTTTTTTATACTCCTTAATTAGATTAACATTCTTAACTTCGCCAAAATCTGTATTTAATATAATTTTTGGTAAAAATCTTTTTTTATCACCATTAATATCTATAAATGGAAATGTTGATGAAATTAAAAATGGAGGATTAGAATTTTTAAATTCGCTTATCATTTCATCAATTTTATCTGGAAATAATTCATTAATAGCTGAGGTTAAAGCACCAAATAATGTATCTGAATGTAGTTTAGGAAACATAGATAACGGTTTAATATAAACCAACATTATTTTGCCCCCTTAATTTCTAACTGCTTCAATAGCTTCTTTTATTGTACTATTTTCAATAATAACATCTTCTTTGCTATCTTCTACATAATATTCAACATTTCTTTTAGAAATACTAATATTTTCAAATACTACTTGACCAAATCCTCGACTTCCAGATCCTCCAAGATAATTATCTTCAAGTAATTTAATTGCTTCTAAAAGTTTAATAATATTTACATCATCATCTTCGTACTTTGAGAAAATTATTTCAAAAGAAAATCTAGAGTTTTTAGGTACTCTTTCAATATTTCTTGGGTTTGCAGATGAATCTATTCTATTAATAGTGTTTTCATATTTTAATTCTGTACCGTTTAATAAATCTTGAGATTCTCTCCATAATTCTAATGTTTCCTCGGTTGGATATGAATCACGGACAATTGTTCTTGTAGGGAATTTTAACTCAGTGTTACCTTGTTCTGCAGATACTCCAAATAATTTAGAAGCAATACAAGTTTTATCAGTTGCAACTTTTCCTCTGTTTCTAATAACACTTTCTGCAGATTTTTTATCACTTAACTCTAAAAGAGATCTGAGTTTACCTTTAAGAGAAGAACCTGGAATATATGGAAGACCAGAAACACTATCTCTAATTACAGGATTATCAGACCCCCCAATATCAATATTATCACTTGAACCACCAATGTGAAGACCTGTTTTACATAAAATAGTTCCACCAATTACATAATTTTCTATAAACATTCTTAATCTCCTCCTAAAAACTTATGATAAGCTACAATAGCTTCAAAAAATTCAACGAAAATTTTAAAATTTTCTAATTTATCTTCATCGCTTCCAACATTAACTTTATTCATAGCTGCAACAATTACATTGTAAAATGGTTTTTTAATAGTATTTCTCCCAACACCAACAGCCATTCTTGGTTTAAGTAAGTAAAATTCTGGTTCAATTTTTTCCCAAGACTCTTCACTTTCCATCTTTCGAATAGCACCAAAAAACTTTCTTAATTGATTTGTTTTAATATTTTCATTTTTTGAATATTTAGCAATTTTATATGCAAAACCGTTTTTATCATCAACTAATTTTTTCATTTCAATATCTTTTAATTGATTAAAAGATCCTATTTGACTAATAACCTCTTTTATTTCCATATCTGAATTATTATTCCTATTATTTCTATTATTTCTACCATTAGGCATTTTATCACCTTAATCTCAAACTAGACCATGAAACTGGAAGTTTAATCCATGGCATGTATTTAATTCCTTTTTTAGCTAAATCATCACGAATATCTTTATCATTAATTAATCTTAATTTATACATCAACAATGGAACAAAAGCTTTCGTGGATTTTTTTTCAAAAATATTATTATTCCATGATTTTTCATCATAAATAGACAATTGTTTAACCTTAGATTTTGAATTCCATATTTTTAGAAGTGAATAAATAAATCCCTTTGATATGAATTTTTTATTATATAAATCTTCCAAATAATTACCAAATTCAAATAATTCATCAAATCCTTTATAATTATCTTTTGATTTCCAAGATAAAATCTCTCCAAATACTGTTAATTTATCTCTCCCACAATCTTTTGATTTTTCTAGTTCATCATCAGCCATAATAGCTGCTTTTCCGATTGGGAATTTTGGAGAAACAATTGTAATTCCTCCTGAGATATTTATAGATTCGTTATTTGCAGCCCAAGTTTTAAAGTTATCTCTAAATTCTTGTGCAAATTGAATAATATCATCATAAGGTCCCACTACTAATAAATCATCTCCTCCAGAGTAATTAATATGAATTGTTGATGAACCTAATTTTTCAAATTCATCTGGTAAAAGTCCAATTGGCCTATAAAGTGTCTCAACACTTTCATCATCGAATTTTATTTCAATCTTTCTAAATAACTCATCATGCCCATGAGTATCAGTATAGAATTTAAATCCAGATAAAATTTGGTTTATCCGACCTGAAAAGAATAAATCCATATAAAAACTAAGCGAAGAAATTCTGGAAATACTTGCTCCACCTTCGCCTAAATGATTAAAACCTTGTGAGAATATCCTACCAAGGTTATCCACATCCATTTTTAAAACACCAAGTTTATTTGCCCCTTTTGAAAGTTGAGCCAGGTGGTTGAAGTATAATGGTTTTCCTTTAATATTTGGAACATTGTTTGCAAATACCTTAAAATCAAATGAAACATTTTTATTAGAAATATCATCCTTAATATCCAAGAAATTAGTGTCATTTAACTTAGAAATTGTAAAATCAATATCATAATATTTATCAACAAGCTTAATTACATCAGTTTTGTTTCTTTTAAATAAATATCCTATGTTTAAAAAGTCTATATAAAAATCTGATTCTGGAATTTCCTCATTAGAAACATATTTAATTAAATATTTTGCATTTGCAACAGATTTACCTAAATCCTCATGACTATGACATTCACTGCAGAAATCATCCCTAGGAGCTTCATTTCCACAAACTGCACAAACCTCATAATTAACTTCATCTTCTATTTTAAAAATGTTTGCTAAATGATTATGGAATTTATGTTTTTTATTTTCATTTAAAAGAGCTGTAAGTTTAGATAACACCTTAGAAAAGTTTCCCAAATCGTCTCCACAAACGGGTGTTGAAACCAAAGCTAAGTATAATTCTGCATTAAATTTCTTAATAAAAAATTCATTGATTTTAAAGTCGATTTCACGAATAATTTCATCTGTTTTCTTAGTGTTTGGAGCAATGATTGTAAATCGTCCACCACCACAGAATAAAATATTAGTTGAATCAAGATTTAAATCAAGAACTATCTTATTTGCAATAGCTTCACAAAGCAATGTTAAGTAAAGTGATCTTCCTCTTAAACGTTTACTCATACCACTTGGAGCATCTTCAGGCGAATTGACCCTATAAATAAAGTTTTGAATTCCCGAAATATCACCATTAATTATTTTATATACTTTCTGATTATTTTTTTGATGCAGTTTTTCTTCTTTTGAAAATAAATATCTGCAATTTGCAATAGCAGTGGTTGTTTTTAAGTGATCATAAAGAGAAATATCACTTTCAGAAGTATAAACTGCTGCAGGAATAGTTGATGTGTACTTTCTCAAAACAGCTAAAACACTTTCAAAATCTTCACTATTTAATGTTTCAAATTCCTTTTTAAATTTATTCCAAAGATTCTTATATTCAGGAACTAAATTCCAACCCTCCTTAACATTCCTATCTCTAGGATTAAGAGAATTACTAAAATTAAGTTCAATTAAAGGTACATATTTTTCATCACAAATTTTATCATTTAGAGAAATTCTTGAAAAAATAGATGTTAGTGGCGTAAGTAACACATCGGACTTGTCTACAGATTCTATTCTTTCTTTAGATGAATGATGGTCGGCTTTTTGAAGCATTTGACAAAGTTCTTTAAAATCAGAAGCAGAAGGATTATGGTGATAAAGTGCTAAATTTTCAACTAAATCGTCAAAGTTGGAATTTAAAAAATCCGCCGACCATTTAGAATGAGCACCAGTTTTACCAAAATCAGCATCTTTGTACTTATCATCATACATATGACCACCCTTCCCTAAATTATCGGCACGCTGGTAAAACTTACCAATGTCATGAAAAAGACTTGCAAATTTTAAAATTTGATAATCATCCATTAAAGGTTACCTCCATTATATTAATATTATTAAATTGTGTATTATTAATATTTAAATCTACCTAAATGGAACTGTCAATTTGTTATGTCTTGATTTCGGTTTTCGATCCAACCATTTTTTCTTGACATAATATAAGCAAACATACCTTCAGGAGTTCTATAAATTTTTTTTGAGTGTTTATCTAATGTATTGCCCAAATAATTTTCTATTTTATTATTAATTCCTTCTAATTTTCCTTTAAAAGGATTTTCTAAGAATTTTAGAAATTTTCTATATTGTGAGAAAAAGTTTTTATTCAAATATTCAGATAAAAGTTTAGGAAAACCTTTTAATTCATTTTTTAATAAATCAATATAAACTAATTGCTTTTTTAAAAGTTTGTTGGTTAAATAATTCAAGATATTTACTGTTTTATTAATTTTAGATTGCATGGCTTCTAAAATATTTTTATATAATGAATCACCAAAAAATATGTAATTTTTATAATGAATTCATAAAGAAGATATTATAATGATAATAACTCATTAAAATCATTTTTAAGATTTCTTATATGATTTCCACCCCATGTTGGAGGTAATCTTTTTGCTTTATTATAGTATTATTTTGAAAAATTGCAATATTTATAATAATTTAGAGAATTCTGATTGACATTTTCTTTTTACAGTCATGGCATTCATATCTTTTTATTTTTACCTTAACAGCCAAACCAGATTCTAAGTACAAAATTCTCCAATTAAAATCTTTTTTAAGGGGTTTGTCAATAAATCCATTTTTTCGTAATTTTTCTTGTTTCTTCTATTTTTAAGTTAATTTGGTTTTGGTTTTTATTTTAGAGTTCTTTGGTTCTTTTATTTTTTTTACATATTTTTGATTGTTTTCAATCGTAATTTTTATTAAATTTGAATTTCAAAAATTAAATTGAACTTCCATTCTTTGGATTTCTATGTTTCATTCAAAAATGGTCGTTTATGATACGGCGTACAGTCTATCT